>JAQGJF010000456.1 GCA_028290765.1 Tardiphaga sp. | reverse complement strand
TTCTTGCGCGCCTCCGACAGATCGCGGTCGAGCTTCTTGCGCTCCTCCATCAATGACGCAATGCGGGCCGGCACCTCTTCGACCGTGGTACGAAGCTCCGCCGCTGCGGTTTTGGCGAGCGCGATTGCATCGTTGGCATGTTTGCGGGCATGACGTCCGGTCAGCGCCTCGATGCGGCGAACTCCCGAGGCGACGGCACTTTCGCCGGTCACCGAAATCAGGCCGATATCGCCGGTGCGACGGACATGGGTGCCGCCGCACAATTCCACCGACCAGCCGAGCGCGTTGCTGCCGTGCTCCCGATCGGTCTTGCCCATCGACACCACGCGCACCTCGTCGCCGTATTTTTCGCCGAACAGCGCGCGCGCGCCGGCGTCGCGGGCATCGTCCACCGCCATCAGCCGCGTGGTGACCTCGTCATTCTCCAGCACGACGTCGTTGGCGATGTCCTCGATGCGGCGCAGTTCGTCGGCCGTGATCGGCTTGGGATGCGCGAAATCAAACCGCAGCCGTTCCGGCGACACCGATGAGCCGCGCTGCGCGATGTGATCGCCGAGCACCTGGCGCAAGGCTTCGTGCAACAGATGCGTCGCCGAATGATTGGCGCGGATCGACGAGCGCCTGGCATGATCGACCTCGAGCTGCAGCGCCATGTCGGGCTTCAGCGTGCCCTGCTCGACGTGGCCGAGATGCACGAAAAGATCCCCGGCGCGCTTTTGGGTGTCGGTGACCACAAACCGCACGCCGTCGCCGCTGAGCACGCCGGTGTCGCCGACCTGGCCGCCGGACTCCGCATAGAACGGCGTCTGGTTGAGCACCACCGCACCGCTGTCGCCCGCCTTGAGGCTGTCGACTTCCTGGCCGTCCTTTACCAGCGCGGCAACGACGCCCTCGGCGGTCTCGGTCTCGTAGCCGAGAAATTCGGCGGCGCCGAGTTTTTCACGCAGGCCGAACCAGACGGTTTCGGTCGCGGTATCGCCGGAGCCCGACCATGCGGCGCGCGCCTTGGCGCGCTGCCGGTCCATCGCGTCGGTAAAGGAGGCGATATCGACCGAGATGCCGCGGTTGCGCAACGCGTCCTGGGTGAGGTCAAGCGGAAAGCCGTAGGTGTCGTACAGCGTAAACGCGGTGTCGCCGTCGAACATGTCGCCTTTTTTGAGCGAGTTGCTTTTCTCGTCCAGAATGGAAAGGCCGCGTTCCAGCGTCTTGCGGAACCGGGTCTCTTCCAGCCGCAGCGTTTCCTCGATCAGGTTTTCGGCGCGCACCAGTTCGGGATAGGCCTGGCCCATCTCGCGCACCAGCGCCCACACCAAGCGATGCATCAAGGGATCGCGGGCGCCGAGCAGCTGGGCATGGCGCATGGCGCGGCGCATGATCCGGCGCAGCACATAGCCGCGGCCTTCGTTCGAGGGCAGCACGCCGTCGGAAATCAAAAACGACGACGCCCGCAGATGGTCGGCGATGACGCGCAGCGACGCCTTCTGCTCGCCCTGCGGATCGGCGCCGGTCAGCTCGGCGATGGCGCGGATCAGCGCGACGAACAGGTCGATGTCGTAATTGTCGTGCTTGCCCTGCAGCACGGCGGCTACGCGCTCGAGGCCGGCGCCGGTATCGATCGACGGTTTCGGCAGCGGATTGCGCTCGCCGGGGGCGACCTGGTCGAACTGCATGAACACGAGATTCCAGATCTCGATGAAGCGGTCGCCGTCCTGCTCAAGCGAGCCCGGCGGGCCGCCCCAGATCTTGTCACCATGGTCGTAGAAGATTTCCGAACACGGACCGCACGGCCCGGTGTCGCCCATCTGCCAGAAATTGTCGGAACCACTGATGCGGATGATGCGCGACTCGGGCAGCCCCGCGATCTTCTTCCAGAGGTCGAAGGCTTCGTCGTCGTCGATATAAACGGTGGCGGTCAGTTTGTCCTTCGGCAGGCCGAATTCCTTGGTGACCAGGTTCCACGCCAGCTCGATGGCGCGATCCTTGAAATAATCGCCGAACGAGAAATTGCCGAGCATCTCGAAAAACGTGTGATGCCGCGCGGTGTAGCCGACATTGTCGAGGTCGTTGTGCTTGCCGCCGGCGCGGACGCATTTCTGCGAGGTGGTGGCACGCTGGTACGGCCGCTTCTCGACACCGGTGAAGACGTTCTTGAACTGCACCATGCCGGCATTGGTGAACATCATCGTCGGGTCGTTGCGCGGCACCAGCGGCGACGACGGCACGATCGCGTGCCCGTTGGCCGCGAAGTAATCCAGAAATTTCGACCTGATTTCGTTAACGCCGCTCATATCAGTCCCATCGGCCCCATCGCGCCCAAACCCGTCCATGGTCCTGCCACGAACGGTAAATCCCCGCCGCAGTGCTTTTAGAGCATGATCCGGAAAAGTGGAACGCGGTTTTCCGAAAAGATCATGCTCGAACAAAAAGATAGCGTCTAAAGCCCTGCCGCAACTTCGTTGCAGCAGGGCTTTAGACGTTGGTCGTGGCCCTGTCCAGAAAGTGTGCAAAAGACCACAAGGGATCAGAGGGTTGCCGCGAGCGCGTTACGGGCGTGGTGCAAGATCCGTTGATAGCTACCGCAGTTGCGTTGACAGGCTTGGCAGAGCCGTGTTTCCCTCCCATCTGTTAGCGACAGTCATGTCGGGAGAGATCGGCCATTTGGCCGGCGCCGAAGGAGCAACCGCCCCGGAAACTCTCAGGCAAACGGACCACGTGACTGGATGACATCTGGAAAGAGACGCCCGCGAGCCCTTTGGGTTCCGATGCGTCCGCCGACGGGATAATACTCTCAGGCACAGCGACAGATGGGGCTCATGGGTTTTTTTGGGGAATTCTCCCCGGGAACCGCGAGGGCCCTGTGATGCTTGCGCGCGATGTCGATTCGTCCCTGGATTCTTCTTCGGCTTCGTCCTCCGATTCCGGCCTGAAACGCACCCCTCTGCATGCGCTGCACCTTGGCTGCGGCGGCAAAATGGTGCCGTTCGCCGGCTACGACATGCCGGTGCAGTTCCCGAGCGGCGTGCTGAAGGAGCATCTTCATACCCGCAGCGCCGCCGGCCTGTTCGATGTCTCGCATATGGGCCAGATCGAGCTGCGCGCC
Source organism: Tardiphaga sp. (assembly GCA_028290765.1). Next base: position 244 of record JAQGJF010000456.1, on the reverse strand, counting down.
AAATCCGGCAAGGTCGAAGACGCCGCATCGGCGCTGGAGCGGCTGGTGCCGCAGGACATACTCGCCCTGCCTCCCGGCCGGCAGCGCTATGCGCAGTTCACCAACGCGGCCGGCGGCCTGCTCGACGACCTGATGGTGGCGAATTTCGGCAGCCACCTTTTTCTGGTCGTGAACGCTGCCTGCAAGGCCGAAGACGAAGCGCATCTGCGCGCCCATCTTTCGGATGCGTGCATCATCGAGCCCC
>JAQGJF010000454.1 GCA_028290765.1 Tardiphaga sp. | reverse complement strand
AGCGGCGCGGTCGCGGCGGGTGGCCTTACAGCGTAACCGAGGACGCTACCCGGTCGGCGCCAAAGCCGCTTTGCCTTCGCCTCTGACGATACGCCGCTGAAACAGTTTGGCGCAGGTGTTGCGCAACCATTGGGTAGCCGGATCATGATGATGGCGTTCGTGCCAATGCTGTTTCACCGTGAACGAAGGAATCGGTACCGGGCACTCCAGCACCTTCAGTCGGCTCGCCTTGGCGAGCGTTTCGCCGCTATGGCGCGGCAGCGTCGCGATCAGATCCGTATTTAGAACGATGGCCGTCAAGCCGAGAAACCCCGGCAGTTCCAGCAATACCCGCCGGTTTATTTTGTGCTTGGCGAGGGCACCTTCGAGCAGCGTGTATCCGGTACCCGATACGATGCTGACATGCGCCTCCGCCTTATACGCGGACAGGTTCAGCTTATTTCTGATGCGGCTGTGCCTTGGATTTGCGATGCACACCCAGTCCTGAGAATACAGGGTCTGCTGAAAGAACCCGGCTTCCAGCGCCGGAATCAGGCCGAGGGCCAAGTCGGCTTTCCCGCTCTGTAGCGCCGGCCCGGTATTGGAATCGATCTGCAGCGCTTCAATTCGTATGTTCGGCGCGGTCGTATGAAGGTGCAGAAGCAATCGCGGAAGCAGCGTAACGTGGCTTGCATCGGTCATGCAGATGCGGAAGCGGCGGTTTTCATGGGCAGGATCGAATTCCTGCTCGCGGTCCCTCAGGCGCTGCAGAGCGCTGATGGCCGTGCGGGCCGTCTCGATAAGCTCGTCGGCGCGCGGTGTCGGTTCCATCCCCCTCGATGTCCGTACGAACAGGGGATCACCCAATTCGCGCCGCAGCCGACTGAGCCAGATGCTCACGGTGGGTTGGGCCTGACCCAGCCGGATCGCCGCGCCGGTGACGCTGCGGGTGCTGTATAGCAGGTCGAACAGGCGCAGCAGTCTTACATCGAGCAGCGCAGTTTCTCGCTCATGAACCGATTTCATGCTGCCACCTCCATTGCCAAGCGCAATAGAGAACATTGCCACTATTGCATAGTCAAGGCTGTGACCACTCGCCTATGTTCGCATCAAATGTGTCCGGCGAGGAGACGAGCGTGAAGATCTGCTTCATGGGTGCAGGCGCGCTCGGAGCCACCATCGGCGGCGTGTTGACCGAGGGCGGCAACGATGTGTGGTTGATCGACGCCTACCAGGCGCATGTCGACGCCATGAATTCCACCGGCCTGTCGATGCTGGACGGAGAGATCGAACGGCACGTGAAAGTGAAGGCCCGCACCAACTGTGACGGCATCGGTTTTGCCGATCTCGTCATTGTGCTGGTGAAGTCCTTTCACACTCGCCAGGCTGTCGAGGATGCTGCGCCGATCATCGGTCCGGATACGATGGTGATGTCGATCCAGAACGGTCTCGGCCACGAGGAAATCATCTCCAGCATCGTCGGGCGTTCCCGCGTGCTGGCGGGCAAGACCTATGTCGGTGGGGTGTTTCTGGGTCCTGGCCGGGTGCGCAGTGGTGTCCAGGGCAAAGAGACCATCATCGGCGAGTTGGATGGCGGAATAACCGACCGGGTGAAAGCCGTCGCGGAGACGTTCAACCGCGCCAAACTCATTACCGAAGTGAGCCCGAACATCATGGGCGTCATGTGGGACAAGCTGCTGATCAATGTCGCCGGAAGCGCGCTGACCGCGACCACGCGGTTGACCTATGGCGGCCTCTACAGCCTGCCGATCCTGGAGAGGTCCGGACTCGCCGCTATTGCGGAGGCGATGGAGGTTGCCCGGGCCAGCGGTATCAAGTTGTCGATCAAGGAACCGCGTGAAGCCTGGATAAAGGCTTCCTCCGGCCTGCCGCCGCAATTCAAGACATCGATGTTGCAGAGCCTCGAGAAAGGTTCGCCCACCGAGGTGGATTTCATCCATGGCCCCGTGGTGCGGTGGGGAGAAAAATGCGGCGTACCGACGCCCGTCAACGAGACGCTGATCGCCTGCGTCAAAGGCATCGAATACGCCCTGACGGACTATCCCGGAAAAGCATGAACATGCTCGAACCCGCTTAATCGCCATGCCCTATCACAAGAAAGCCTACGTCGAACACGTCGCTATCCGGGTGAGGGATATCCACTGGCATATCCGCTTCTTTCGCGAAGTGCTCGGCATGACGCTGCGCGATGTCGATGGCGCCGCCGAATCTCCACGCCAGGTCTGGACCTTCGGTGGCCTTCAACTCATGGCAGATCCGGATTTCGAAGGATCCGAAGGCCGCCTCGCCCATCTCGGCGTGATGTGCGAGGACGTGCAGGCGGCCATTGAGGTCGCGGCTGGCTTCGGCGTTTCGCATCTCGACAAGGGCGCGAACTGGCTGGTGTTGCCCGACGGGCTGATTGTCGAATTGCTCCCGGCCGCTCCCGGTTCAGTCAAAGCCGCCCTTGCCGTCAATCCGCGCGCCCAGGAAAATCCAGACATGACCGCAGCAAAGAAACCGCACGAACGTTACTATGATGATGTGAAGCTCGGTGATGACGGAGTTACTCCCGAAGTAACCGTCACCAAGGAGATGATCCGCGCCTACGCCGATCTCACCGGGGATCACACCCCCGTGCATGTGGACGAGGAGTTCGCCAAGGCCTCGCATTTCGGCGGCATCGTCGCGCACGGGTTGTTCGGTCTGTCGCTCGCGGACGGATTGAAGACACAAGGTACTCTCCAGTTTCCGCCCGGCGCTTCGCTCGGTTGGAACTGGGATTTTCTGAAGCCGATCCGCGCCGGCGACCGCCTTCACGTCAAATACGGCATCGCCGCCATGCGCCTTACGAAAAAGCCCGGCTGGGGCATCGTCAATCTCGCCTCGGAACTGATCAACCAGGATGGCGAGGTAGTGCAAAAAGGTGAGCACAAGCTGATGATTTTGCGGCGACCGGATGTGAAAGAGGAGGCGTTGCCATGAGCGCGCCGAAAACGACGCAACCGTTGCCACTGACCGGCATCCGCGTGATCGATTACAGCCACTTTCTCGCCGGACCGTTCTTGTCGCGTTGCCTTGCGGCGCTCGGCGCCGACGTCATCAAGGTGGAGCGGCCGACCGCCGGCGACGCTGGGCGCGCCCACTCGCTGGTTGTCGATGGACAGAGCGGATATTTTCTACAGCAGAACATGGGCAAGAAAGGCCTGTGCGTGAATTTAAAGGACCCGCGCGGCCTGAAACTGCTGCACGAGCTTGTCGAAACCGCAGACGTTTTCATCGAAAATTATCGTCCGGGCGCGCTTGGCAGACTCGGGCTCGGTTATCCCGAGCTTTCGAAGCTCAATCCCAGACTGATCTACTGCTCGGTGTCGGCCTATGGGCACACCGGTCCGGATTCCGAACGGCCCGGCTTTGGTCTGATCGCCGAAGCCAAAAGCGGCGCGATGGCGCAACTGGGCAATTCCGGCGAAGCGCCGCCATTATTCCGGATGCCGATCGCCGACATGTACACCGGCATCAACGGCGTGGCCGCTGTCTGCGCGGCTTTGGTCGGCCGTGCGACATCAGGCAAGGGCCAGCACATCGATCTGGCGTTGTACGATTGCATGATCTCGATGCACGATTATGCGGTGCAACGATACACGTTGAGCGGCGGCAAGGATATTCCGGTTCAGACCGGCAGCAACCAACCTGACTCGACCGTCTACGGCTCGTTCACGGCCCGGGATGGCTATCTGGTCATCGCGGCGCAAGTCGATGATGCATGGAAACGGCTGGCGCAATTGATCGGCGGTGACGCTCTTGCAACCGACACCCGCTTTCTGGATCCGGCCAGCCGTAACGCGCACAACAAGGAGGCGATCGCACTGGTGCAGGCATGGACTGCCGCTCAGCCGTCCCGCGCGGCATGCCTTGCAGCGCTGGATGCGGCGGGGATACCCTGCGCACCGGTCCAGCGTATCGACGAAGTGCTGGCTGATCCGCAGACCCTGGCGAGGGGCATGGTGGTGGAGCAGGACCATCCCGTACTGGGCCGCGTCAAGCTTCCCAATTTGCCATTTCACTTCTCCGACTGCGATACCTCGCCCCGTGGTCCCGCGCCCCTGATGGGCCAGCATAACCGCGATATTGCCGAGGAACTCGGTTATGCGCCCGGCGAAGTGGACGCGATGGTACGCGAGGGAGTTCTCTACGCCGAAAGGGCCGTTGCTGATCTGCCCGCCCGCACAGGAGGTCGCGCATGACGGACCGTTATGCCGTCATCGGCAACCCGATCGGTCACACCAAGTCGCCTCTGATTCAGGGCTTCTTCGCCGAGCAGACCGGGCAAGACATGGAATACACGGCGTTTGAGGCGCCGATCGACGGCTTTGCGACAAAGGTCGACGAATTCAGACGAAGCGGCGGCCTCGGCCTTAACATTACCGCGCCATTCAAGCTGGACGCTTTCGATTACGCAACGGAGTTGAGCGAGCGTGCGAGACTGGCTGGCGCCGTCAACGCCATGAAGTTCAGCGGTGACCGCGTTGCCGCGGAAAATTTCGATGGCGTTGGGCTGACCAACGACATTCAGCTCAATCTGAAATTTCCTCTGAAGCATCGGCGCGTTCTCTTGCTTGGATCAGGAGGCGCTGCACGCGGCGCGATTCTGCCGTTTCTGAAGCAACAGCCGGCGGAACTGGTCATCGTCAATCGAACGATCAGCAAAGCGCACGAACTCGTCGAGCGTTTCTCTTCCTACGGTACGCTTACCGCGATGGGTTATGAGGCGCTTGCCGGACTTGGCTCATTCGATGTCGTCGTCAACGCAACTTCGGCCAGCCTGCGCGGTGAATTGCCGCCGGTTCCTGCGGAAAGCTTTGCATCGGGTTGTCTTGCTTATGAACTGGTCTACGGCAAAGGCCTGACTCCGTTCCTTCGCGTTGCGCGGGATGCCGGTGCACGGCAGATCGCCGACGGAGTCGGAATGCTTGTCGAACAGGCTGCCGAAGCTTTCGAATGGTGGCGAGGGGTTCGTCCCGCTACGCGTCCGATGATCGAAAAGATCACGGTGCCGCTCACCTGAAATGAACAACGCCGGCACAAAACACGTGAACATAGATATGGAGAATTGTGTGTGACAAGGATCTTGGCGCTGCACGGAATCAATCACAACATGTTCGGCAAGAGGGATCCGGTCCACTATGGCACCGCGACCCTGCAGGATATCTACGCCAGCATAGAGCGTCTGGCAAAAGAGCTCGGCGTCGAGGTCGAGAATTATCAGACCAACGAGGAAGGCGCGATCTGCCAGAAGATCCATGACGCGCAGCTCGCAGGCACCGATGCCATCATGATCAACGCCGGTGCATGGACGCATTACAGCTACGGTTTGCGTGATGCGCTCGCGATTTTCACAGGACCGATCGTTGAGGTTCACATGGCGAACGTTCACGCGCGGGAAGAATTTCGGCATCACTCAGTCATCGCCCCGATCGTTAAAGGCCAAATCGTAGGTTTCGGGGTTGATTCTTATCTTTTAGCCTTGCGGGCCTGCCTGGCAATGATCGTACAGGCCAAATAGCGAGTATCGTAGCTCCCTCTCGGCTCGCTCCCAGAGAGCACTTCAGTGGACGCGACAAGATGTCAGGACAGATGATGGTTCGGCCGTCGTTGCGATCCGAAACGTCATGTCAATCGGACGAGAGATTGGAAGAATCGCAATGTTCGGATTTGAGCAGCTTACGCGCGATCTTGCTCAGGCTTGGCGAACCGGCGGCACCACGCCGCTGCCCGAGGCCGGAAAAGGACCGACAACGCGCCTGGAAGCCTATGCGATCCAGGATCGGATGGCCGAACTGATCGGCGAACCAGTCGTCGGTTGGAAGGTTGGCGCGACTGCACCCGCCATTCAATTATTCGAAGGGCACGACGGTCCGATTCCCGGCCGCATTTTCGCTGATCGCTGCTTTGAAAGCCCAGCTCGCGTACCAGCCGATTTGCTCAACAACGTCAAGATGGAGTGCGAATTCGCATTCAGAACGACGCAGGCCATTCCAGCCGGTTCGATTCGCCTGGGGACCGGAGAAATTGCGGAAAGCTTGACCTTTCACCCCGCCTTCGAACTTGCCGCCAGCCGCTATGCGCCAGGAACCGGCAACAGGAGCGCCACGACGTTCGACGGGATTGCCGACAACGGGTCGGGCGGCGCCGCTATCATCGGGCCGCCAGTCGAGCGATGGCGAGATCTTTCGTTTGAGACAATGGAAATCGAAACGTCCATCGACGGCAGCCCGGCTGTCCAGATCTTTACCGGAGCCTATCGCCGCGACCCCGTTGCCATCGTTGTGGAAACCTTTTCCGATCTGCGCGCACGCGGAATCGCGATTGCCGCGGGCAGTTATGTGCTGACCGGATCGCTCTCAGTGCCGACCACCGTTCGCAAGGGACAGACCGTCACCGCCAAATTCGCAGGCATGTCCCCGCTGACTTTTACCATGACGTGACGATCTCGAGCATTTCGTCCACCTGAAGGAAAAATCCATGGCAGGCATCTTCGACGGCAAGGTAGTGGTGGTGAGCGGTGCCAGTCGCGGGATCGGCTTTGGCATCGCCAAGGCATTCGCGCGCGATGGCGCGCAAACTGTGCTTGCCGCTTCTTCGGAAAGCAATCTTGCGGCGGCGGCGCACGCCATTTCGGAGTCCGGCGCCCAGACGCCACTGGCGATCGCCGCGGATTTGCGAAGTCTTGCCGGCTGCGAAGGCGTCCATAGCGCAGTTCTGCAGCGCTTCGGCCGCTGTGACGTGCTGGTGACCTCGGCCGGAGCGACGCGCGCCGGCGCTTTCCTGTCCCAATCGGACGAGGAATGGCAGGATGGTTTTGCATTAAAATTCTATTCTTGCGTGCGGCTCTGCCGGTTGTTCTGGCCGATGCTGCGCACGTCAGAGGGTTTCGTCATCAACATCATCGGCGGAGCGGCGCGTACACCAGACCCCGAATTTCTGGTCGGCGGTTCGGTAAATGCTGCGGTGGCAAATTTTACCAAGGGCCTTTCAGGCCTCGGCAAGCGCGACGGCGTGAATGTCAATTCGATATTGCCAGGGTTGACCGAAACAGAACGCGTCAAGGAACTATTCGAGCAGCGGGCCAAAGCTGCGGGCATCACGCCGGATCAGGCGCGCAGCAATGCCGTCGCGAAGGAGGCAATCCGCCGGTTGGGCCAGCCTGAGGACATCGCGGAGCTTGCCGTCTTTCTCGCCAGCGATCGCGCGCGCCACATTCAGGGGACCGCGATTGCTGTGGATGGAGGCGGGACCCCCGGCCTTTACTGATCGGTGAGCCTTTCGGTCGGGGCAACCACCAAAAACGAAAATGAAAAGAGATTGTCATGA
>JAQGJF010000438.1 GCA_028290765.1 Tardiphaga sp. | reverse complement strand
GAAAGATTTGTGAGAAGCCCGGCAATCTGATCACCCTGCCGCCCCTGATCATTCACCGCGAATTCGAGGCCTCGGCTTTCACCATCGTGCTCGGACTGTCGACCGCGATCAGCGGCATCGTGTGTTCTTTCGGCCCGGCATTGCTCGGCCTGGTGCGCGGCCTGAGCGGCGGTTATGACGCGGCGCTGGCGGTCTGCATCGCGCTGCAACTGGCCGCGGCGGCGATCGTGCTGTGGGGGAGAGAGAAAATATCGCCAGCGCGCGGGACAATTCGGGCGGGTTAGCTTTTCGGCGCGAAGACTCCCGGTTCGTGTGAAGGCCGCGCCCGGCCATGGCAACGGAGAGACGGTGCCGTTCATGCCGGTGCGACGCTGGCGTGACGCGGCGTCGAACTGAGCGATGGACGCGGCTTTTAAGCCCGGTCGCCTACGCCCGCTGTCCGAGCGACGCGCCGCCGTCGATCGGGATTTCGGCGCCGGTGATGAAGCTCGAGGCGCCCGACGCCAGGAACAGCGCCAGACCCTTGATTTCCTCCGGCTGCGCGACCCGGCCGAGCGGTATTCTTGCCCGCATCGCCGCATTGATGGCTTCGATCTTCATACGGCCGCCACCGATGTTGGTGGCGAACGCGCCCGGTGCGATGGCATTGACGGTGATGTTGTACGCCGCGAGTTCGAGCGCCGCCTGCCGTACCAGATGCGCGGCGCCGGCCTTGGCCGGCATGTACGGCGTCCCGACCCAGCTCTCGTTGCGGAACGAGGCCATCGAGGTGGTGATGACGATGCGGCCGCGATTTCGTTTCTTCATGTGAATGGCCGCGCTCTGAATCGTGGTGAACACCGCATTCAGATCGATGGCGAGAACCCGGTCCCACGTCTCGTCGGTCACCGCGTCGATTTCACCGCCGGGCTGACGCTGGCCGTCGAGCCCGAGGAAGCCGGGGCCGGCACCGATGCCGGCATTGCCGAACACGATGTCGAGCTGGCCGTAATGGGTGGCGACGGTGTCGAAGGCGTGGCGCAGCGCCCAGCGCTGGCCGACATCGACAGTGAGCGGCAACACTTCCGCGCCGGCGGCCGTCAGCCGTTTCGATTGCTCATCGAGCCCGGCCTGGTCGATATCCAGCAGCGCCAGTCTGGCATGATGCTCGGCCAGTACCTCGGCAATGGCCAGTCCGAGCCCACTGGCAGCGCCGGTGACCAGGGCGACCTGTCCGGAGACGTCATAAAGCGGCGAAACACCCATCGAATAGCTCCTGGTCAGCCGGCGGTGAGGCCGCCGTCGACCACGAGTTCGGCGCCGATCATGTAGGAGGAATCGTCGCCGGCCAGAAAGCTGACGACACTGGCGATCTCTTCCGGCTGGCCGATGCGGCCGATCGGATAGCGTTCGAGGATCTGCGCGCGCGCGGCTTCGATATCGGACCCGGTCTTCATCCGGCTTTCGAACAGTGGCTTTGTCAGCGCGGTATCGATCAGGCCCGGATAGATCGAATTGACCCGGATGCCGTAGCGGCGACGGGCGAAGTCGACCGCAATCGCTTTGGAGAACAGCCGCAGCCCGCCTTTGCCGGCCGAATAGGCCGGCATGCCCGGTGAGCCGACCAGGGCAGAGACCGAGGCGATGTTGACGATGGCGCCGCCGGTCCGTGTTCGCCGCGCGCTTTCCCGCATCGGCTCAAGGGCTTCCTTGATGCCGAGGAAGGCACCATTGAGATTGACGTCGATGTCGTGATGCCATTCCTCGACGGACACCGCCTCCAGCGGTTTGATGCTGGCGCCGCCGGCATTGTTCACCAGGATATTCAGCCTGCCGGCCCTGCGAACTGTCTCGTCGATGACCGAACGCCATTCCTCCTGCCGGGTGATGTCGAGGCGCAGTCCCAATGCGCCGGCGCTGCCGATCTGTTGCGCGACGCGCGTCGCGCTTTCCGCGTTGAGGTCGGCGGCGACGACGAAGGCGCCGTCCGCCGACAGTCTCCGGCAGATCGCCGCGCCGATCCCGCCGCCCGCGCCGGTGACCAGCGCCACCCGTCCGTCCAGCCGTGCCATTAGAGCGGTCCTATTTGCTGTCGATCACGGGACCGAAGGCCTCGAACCTCTGGCCGTTGAACTTCACCGGCTGCAACTGGTCGATCGGCGAATAGTCGGTCGCGCCGGTCTTGATGACGATGCCGGGCAGGTAGACACTGATCTGCATGTTGAGGCTGGTCATCTTCTTCATGAGGTTATCGCGCGTCAGGTCGTCGCCGCATTGCTTCAGGACCTCGACGAACGCCGTCGCGGCGCCATAGCCGAACACGGTGGTGCCGTTTTCCTGGTCGCCATCGGGATAATATCTGGTCATGAAGGCGCGGAATTCCTTGACGCCGTCGTCGTCGTTCCAGCGCGCGTCGGATGGGTCCTTCAGGTAGATCGCGCTGATGATGCCTTTCGAGGCTTCAAGTCCGGCGGCATTCATGGTCGACGACGTCGATGACGCGGCGTTGCCGAGGAACTGCACCGGCTTCCAGCCCAGCTCGAAGATCTTCTTGATGGCCTGAGCTGCGAATTTCGGCGTCGAGAGATTGATGAAGATATCGACATTGGCCGATTTGATCTGCACCACCTGCGAGTCGACCGACGGCGTCGTCACCTCGTAGGAGAGTTCGATCGCGACCTTCTTCGAATAGTCGGCGCCGAAGGCCTCGTGGAAGCCGGCCAAATAGTCCTTTCCGGAATCGTCGTTCTGGTAGAGGATACCGACCGTCTTGTCCGGATGGTTCTGCTGAATGTATTTGGCGTAGATCCGGGCTTCGCTCTTGTAGCCCGGCCACCACGCCATGCTCCAGGGGAAGTCCTTCGGATCGTCGAATTTGGCGGCGCCGCTCGAAATGAACAGATGCGGCACCTTCTTCAGGTTGACGTATTTCTGGATCGCCGAATTGCCGGCGGTGCCGACCACGTTGAACAGCGCGAACACCTCGTCCGACTCGATCAGCTTGCGGACCTGTTCGACGGTCTTCGGCGGACTGAAACCGTCATCATAGGAAATGAACTCGATCTTGCGGCCGTTGATGCCGCCCTGGTCGTTGATCATCTTGAAATAGGCGGCTTCGGTCTTGCCGATGGCGGCGTAGGCGGAGGCCGGGCCGCTGTACGGCATGACGTTGCCGATCTTGATCGTGGTGTCGGTGACACCGGCGTCGTACTTCTTTTGCGCGGCGGCAAATCCGCCGCCGAATGAAGCGAACAATCCGGCGATCGTCAGGATCTTGGTCAGGATTTTGGCCGAGCGAATCCAGGCGTTCATTGACGCGTCCTCCCCCATGGTTTGATCATTGTGTCTTGTCGGTTGTCGTCAGCCCGCGGCCTGGCGCCGCGGGGTTTCCTCGCTGTCGAAGAACGATCCCAGCCGGGCGACCGCCGCCGGCGTTTCGAAGAACAGCAGATGCCCGGCGCCCGCGAAGGTCGTAACCTCGCTGTTGACCAGCCGTGCCGCCCAGACTTTCGCCTGTTCGATCGGGATGATGCGGTCGTGCTCGCCCCACAGGATCAGGGTCGGCGTGGTGACGCGTCCGAGCCAGCGGGTCAGCTTCGGATCGTAGTTGCGATCCCAGATCACCCGGGCAAGCGTCGTCATCTCGCGGTAGCGCGCGATCTTGAATTCGGTGGTCGGCGGTACCGAAATCATGCGCGCCAAAGCTTCCGGCGATGACACGATCCGGGACGGCACCTGTTCGGGCCGGATGGTGAACAAGTCCGCGGTCGGATGTTCCGGGACCCGAAGTCCGGCAGGGCAGGCCAGCGCCAGGCGCCGCACGCGATGGCCGTTCAGCACCGTGAACAGGCTGGCGATCCAGCCGCCGAGCGAATGGCCGACGATGTCCACCGGCCGGGCAAGGCCGAGTTGATCGAACAGCGCGGCATAATGCACGACATAGTCGAGCATCGAATTGATGCCGGCATCGTCCTGCGAAGCGCCGAACCCCGGATGGATCGGGACGATCAGCCGGCGATGGCCGGCCAGCGGCAGCAATTCCTGAAAGCCGCTGGTGGTGCCGGCGCCGTGGAAATAAACTAGCGGCTCGCCGTGGCCGTCTATCGGGCCGGCCTCCAGCACCTGGACGCGGATTCCGTCGACGACAACATCGTGTTTGGTGAAATCGGTCATGACTGCCTCCGGCTATTCCGCGGCGATCTGCAGCGTGGACGATGTGAGCTTGCGGATCCGCGGGATCACCTCTTCGTCAAACAGCGTGATGTTCTTCACGGCCTTCCAGTGCGGCATGTCGCCGACG
>JAQGJF010000368.1 GCA_028290765.1 Tardiphaga sp. | reverse complement strand
CTGGCGCAACTCGCCAAGGAAGGACTGCTGATCTACGAGCCCAACCGGGGCTATGCGGTGCGTGCCTTTTCGACCGCCGAGATCGGCGCGGCATTCGACGTGCGCGCCCGGCTCGAGGCCCTGGCCTGCGGCATCGTCGCGACATCAGGCGCGCCGCCCGACGTGATCGACCGGTTACAGGCCTGCGTCGCCGAAGGCGATCGCATCCTGTCGAAGCGCGTGCTCGATCCGGACGATCTCAAGCCCTATCGGCGCATGAACGTGGATTTCCACGAAACCATCATCCAGACCTGCGCCAATCCGTTCGTCAGCGACTTCGTGCGCCGCTGCCACAACGTGCCGATGGCGTCGGATCGCGTGTTCATCTGGGAGGACTACCAGATCATCGCGCGATCACACGATGACCATCACCGCATCCTGGATGCCATCATCAAGCGGGAAGCGCAAAGGGCCGAGACCCTGATGACCGAGCATATCCATTTCGCCTGGCTCGTGCTGCTCAGGAAACTGGAAGGCCGCGATCAGGCATAGGCGGTCGAACCATCCGGGCGTCGCGGAACCTTGCGTTCCCAGTGCACGTAGTCCTCCTTGGCCAGAACATCCATGTCCATCTCGACGCCCCAGCCCGGACGATCGGGCCGCAATTCGAGATAGCCATCCTTCGGCAGATAGGGGTCCTTGACGTACCAGGCACCTTGCGAACGATCGGGCCGCCCCTTGGCATCGCCGCTGCCGTCGCCAAAAGCGTAGTTGGCGCCATGCGGGAGCCGGTATTCGAGAATCCGAAAATTGGCTTGCGCGGCCGAGAAATGCAGGTTCACGGCGGTCGCCAGCGGCCCCATCGGGTTATGCGGAGCGACGGTCACGTAGTGCGCCTCGGCGATGGCGGCGATCTTGCGCATTTCGGTGAGACCGCCGACGACGCAAATATCGGGCTGGATGATGTCGCAGCCCTTGACCGACAGCAGCCGCAGGAATTCGAACCGGTTGTACAGCGACTCACCCGTCGCCAGCGTGCAATGGAGCCCGCGTTTCAGGTCGCCCCAGGCTTCGATATTCTCGGGCCGGATCGGTTCCTCGAAGAACAGCGGATCGTAGGGGGCCAGCGCATTGCCGAGCTGGATCGCCTGTCCGACCTCGAAGATTTTTGCATGGGCGTCGAAGGCGATCTCATAGTCGGGACGCACCGTCTCGCGGAGCTTCCGAAAATATTCGGCGCTGCTGCGCACCACCTCGCCCCAGCGATGGGCATGCATGTCGATCCGGTAGGGGCTGAGCTTGAAGGCGGTCAGGCCCCATTTCTCATTCAGCGCATCGAACTCGTCACGCGCAATCGCCGCGTCCGGTGCGGTGTAGACACCGGCATAAACCCGCACCCGGTCGCGCACATGGCCGCCGAGCAGCCGGTAGACCGGCACGCTTAGCGCCTTGGCCGAAATGTCCCACAGGCAATGATCGATCGCCGAGATCGCCGCCAGTCCGAGCGCACCGGGCGGAAACCGACATTGCTGCAGCAGATACTGGTTCAGATATTCGATCCGCCGCGGGTCTTCGCCGCGGATGAACGTGAACAGATAGTCGAGCAGCGGCAACAGCGCCTTGTCGGGCCCGTGATTGTAGCACTCGCCCCAGCCGGTCAATCCGTCATCGGTGTCGATGGCGACGACGACGCGGGGGCGGTCCTTGTCGCGCGACATGTAGGCCCGCAGGCGATCGATCTTCATGGGAGTTCTCCATCTTGCGCTGCGCCGCGGTCGTCATGCGGCGGTGTAACGATGCCGGCGGTGGATGCTGCGGGCTCGCGGGTCCGGCCGCGGAATCGCCGAGATCAAGGCCTGGGTATAGGCGTGGGTCGGCGCGTCGCAGACCTGCTCGGCCGAGCCGGTTTCGACCACCCGGCCGCGATACATCACCGCCACCCGGTCGCACATGTAGCGGATCACGCCGATATCATGGCTGATGAAGACGTAGGATAATCCGAGTTTGTCCTGCAGGTTCATCATCAGGTCGAGCATCTGCGAGCGCAGCGAAACGTCGAGCGCCGAAGTCGCCTCGTCGGCGACGATGATGCGGGGATTGAGCGAAATGGCGCGGGCGATGCCGATGCGCTGGCGCTGGCCGCCGGAAAAGGCATGCGGATAGCGCTCCCGCCAGGATGGCTCCAGGCCGACCTGGCGCAGCAGTTCGGCCACCCGATCGTCGAGCTCCTTGCCGGCCGCGATGTTGTTGACGAGCAGCGGCTCACCGACGATCTGGGCCACCGTCATGCGCGGGTTGAGCGAGCCGACCGGGTCCTGGAAGATCATTCGGATCTCGCGCCGGCAGGCCTTCAGCGTTGCCTTGTCGGTCTTGAGCAGATCGACGACGTTGCCGTCGGCGCGGCGATAGTCGATCGCTCCGGCATGGGGCTCGTAGATCCGCAACAGGCAGCGTCCCATGGTCGTCTTGCCCGAACCGGACTCGCCGACGATGCCGAGCGTTTCCCCCGGCCTGACCTCCAGCGAGACGTCGTCCACCGCCTTGAGCGGGGTTTTCGCCGAACCGAAATACATCTCCAGGTTCCGGACCTGCAGCACGGGCAGGGCCGCCGCGGCGATCGGCGCGCGCTTGAGCCGGATTTCAGCCTTCTGCTCCAGCTTCAGCACCGAGCCGATCAGCATGCGGGTGTAATCGTTCTGCGGCGCGTGGAAGATGCTGTCGACCGGGCCGCTCTCCATCACCTTGCCGTAGTTCATCACCAGCACGTCGTCGGCGACTTCGGCGACCACGCCCATATCGTGGGTGATGAACATCACCGCCATGCCATGCTGCCGCTGCAGCCGCCTGATCAGGTCGAGGATTTCGGCCTGCGTGGTGACGTCCAGCGCGGTGGTCGGCTCGTCGGCGATCAGCAGCGACGGATTGCAGGCCAGCGCCATTGCGATCATCACGCGCTGGCGCATGCCGCC
>JAQGJF010000364.1 GCA_028290765.1 Tardiphaga sp. | reverse complement strand
CGCCCGCCGCCGTTGCGGCGCCCTCCGCCGCGCCGACCAGCGTCATGCGGCCGCCGGCGCCGGTGCCGCCGTCCCGCATCGATCCGGTCGGCGACCTGATCACCAACTCGCGCCGCGTCGCTTCGGTGCAGCGGGCGTTGACGGAATACGGCTATGGCCAGTTGAAGCCGACCGGCACCATCGGATCCGACACCCAGGCCGCGATCCAGAAGTTCGAGCGCGACCGCAAGCTTCCGGTAACCGGCCAGATGTCCGACCGGCTGGTGCGCGAACTCACCGCGATGACCGGCAAGCCGATCGAGTAGCGCCAATCCGTGTCGGCCCTGATCACGAGAGCCTGACCAGAAAGCGAATTCGTAGCCCGGATGAGCGCAGCGATATCCGGGGCAGGCCTATCGATCCGTCACCTCCCGGATGTCGCTACGCTCATCCGGGCTACAAGGCGGACCTTGAGGAGCCGCGCTCTTTGCGCGGCGTCCCGAAAGATGGCCGCGAGTCTGCGCTTCGGATCGACTAGCCTCGGCTCAGCCGCTGGCCTATCTTCGAATCATGAGACTTAAGAGCAGTATCTGGGTCGCGGCGTATCTGCGCCGCTGCCAGACCGAAGGCATTTTCGGCGCCGTGCGCCGGCGCGGCGCGGAAGAGGCGGGCGCCGTGTTCGTCAAGCTGGCGCTGCTGGACGGCAACGCGATGCTGTACGGCCCCGCGCCGCAGACCGCCTATGACGACAGCCGGCCGGTGGAGCGGGTGTTTTCGCCGGCTTCACCGCAGCCCGTCCCCGAGGCTGTGGTGGAAGAGCGCCTGACCAAGGAGATTCGATTCGACCCCGACGTCTGGATCGTCGAGATCGAGGACAAGGCCGGGCGGCATTTTCTGGATCTGGCGAAGGGGTAGGGCATGCTGCATTGAGCCGGAGCCGCTACGGTTCGAGGCTTCAGTGTTTGCCCGAAAAATTCTCCACGTCATTGCGAGCGTAAGCGAAGCAATCCAGCCGCCACAAGGAAGACTGGATTGCTTCGTCGCAAGAGCTCCTCGCAATGACGGAATTAGCGATCCAGTCCAGTACCAGGATCACTGTTGCTGGATGTGCTTGGTGAATATCCGGACCACGGTGTTTTTGACATGACGAGGGCTGTCGAAAAGATCCGAGGCAATTTGTTCGATGACGTCCCGGTGACCGAGGAACTGTGCCTGCCTCGCGATGCTCAGCGTGCCGGTGGCACCGGCGAGCTGATCCATGGCGGCGTCGCTGATTTGACAGTCGACGGTGTCGTCACCATCGAGCATCGTAAACCCGAACGCCAGGCGCTCGTTGTCGTGCCCCAGAATTTGGCCCCGAGTGAGCGGCATTCAGACCAACTTCCCTGATATCAGAGACTAATTTCTATGATCGAATGAGGGCGGCTCGGCGGCACGCTCGCCGCTATTTCCCCGAAGACCCGCGCGAATTGTTTCGCGTGCCCACGCCCACTCCGGGCGCCTGCGCGGCAGGCCGGCTTTGCGGCGCGGCGGACCTGGCGCGATGATGTTCGTCGTCATATAGCGAGGGCCGGTATTTGGCGCGGGTGAGCGCCAGCGTCGAGCCGCGCCACGCCGCCACCATGATCAAGGCGGTGCGTTCGCCGAGCACGCCATAGAGCCGCGACAGGCGATAGACGTGCGTCACCGACGAACCTAGCATGGGGTCGAGGAACATCAGCACCCGCTCGAACACCTGGCCGGGCATGCCCAGCGCCTTGGTGGCGCAGGCCAGTGGCTCGCCGCCGGGATCCCTCACCACCTGTTCGGCGATCCGCGTCGGCAGCATCAGCGCGTCGCCGAGTTCCAGGGTGAAGTTTTCGGCGTCGACGGCAAAGGCGGCCATTTCGAGGGTTTCGACGGCGCGGGCGGCGCGCTGGGTGGGAATCCGCGTCGAAGGTTTTAGCGGTGTGTCCGCGAGGTTGCGCAGGATCGCCATGCGCTCGCTGGAAGAGGCCGCGAAGAACATCGCGTTGATTTCGGACGCATCGTTCGGCTGCATCGACAGGGTCGGGGCCATGCGCAATTCGGCCTCGCTCGGCGGCTTCGGCGGGGCGACGACGGGCAGCTCGGCCGGCTTGATGCTGCGGGCGAGGGGGATGCGCTGACCGGGGTTCGGGCGCCTGAGCACCAGCTTTTCCAGGATCGGGCGCGGCGTGCGCGGATAGATCGACAGCCGGGCCCGCACCGCCGCGCGCGTGGCGTCGTCGACCTGGTCGATCAGCCGGGAAGCCAGCTCGACGAATTGCCGCTCTTCGTCGTCGGTATGCGAGGGGGTTTGAACGTAAAGATCGGTTAGCACCCGCAGCAGGGTCGGGCGGATATCGACGCCCTCGCGACGGGACAGCGTCATCAGCCCGTCGAAACCCGGAAACATCGGAGGTCTGGTCATGGCGGCGGTACGCTTACTGAACGAGGAACCTTACGAGGCAGTTGTGGAGACTTTACCCCGGTTCCTTTAATAGGCCGTTAACCATGCCTGTTCTTAATGAGGCTGCGTCGGCCAGATTGTGGCGAAACGGCGCGGAGAGATTGACATGGGCATCGTCATTGAATTTCCGGCGGGTACGGCTTCGCGCCGGCTGGGCTCAACCATGGATGTTGCCCCGCGCCAAGGCCTGGGCACCGTCCTGATCCTTCCCGTCGTCCGGATCGAGCGCCATACCGACGAAACCAACGGTGGCAGCGGACCGGAAGAGGGAACGGCGCCGGGGCGCCGCCGCCGCCGCCGGGCACGTTCCTGATCCC
>JAQGJF010000357.1 GCA_028290765.1 Tardiphaga sp. | reverse complement strand
GGGATGTCTCGAATGTCTTTGTCATGGGAGCGTCGGCTTTCCCGCAGAATGCCGGCTACAATCCGACCGGCACCGTCGGCGCGCTGACCTACTGGTCGCTCGATGCGATCCGCAAATACCTGAAATCCCCCGGACCGCTGGTGCAGGCGTGAGGCGGCGCGTGGGCCCCCGCGGGCTGCGAACGGCGCTGATCGCTTTCGCGACATGGTTCGCCGCCGACCATGCCCTGGCGGATTCGGATAATTACGTCGATGTGATGCGGGGCCGCGCGCTGGCGACGGTCGGCGATTGCATCGCCTGCCACACCGCCCCGGGCGGGGTGCCGTTCGCCGGCGGTTTGGCGCTGCAGACGCCCTTTGGTCCGATCATGACGCCGAACCTGACGCCCGATGATGCGACCGGCATCGGCCGATGGTCCAAGGACCATTTTGCCCGCGCCATGCACGAAGGCAGGCGACCGGATGGCGCCTATCTCTATCCCGCCTTTCCCTATCCCTACTACACCAAGGTGACGCGTCAGGACACCGATGCGATCTATGAGTATCTGCGAACGCTCGCCCCGGTCTCGAACAGCGTCAACCGCAACACGCTGCCGTTTCCGTTCAATATTCGCACCGCGATGCTCGGCTGGAATGCGCTGTATTTCACCCCGGGCTATTTCACTCCGGATACCAAGCGGTCGGACGAGTTCAACCGCGGTGCTTATCTGGTGGAAGGGCTCGGCCATTGCGGCGCCTGCCACACGCCATTGAACGCGCTGGGCGCCAACAAGGCCGATCAGTTCCTGCAAGGCAACCGGATCGACGACTGGACCGCGCCGAATATCACCAACGATGCGCAGGCTGGGCTGGGCAAGTGGTCGGTCGACGAAATCGTGCAATATCTCCGCACCGGTCAGACCCGCACCAGCCTCGCCAGCGGTCCGATGAAGGAGGTGGTGGAGAAATCCACCTCGAAGATGGTGGATGCCGACCTCCGGGCGATCGCGGTCTACCTGAAAGAACGCGGTGCTTCGGGATCGCCGGCTCCGGCGCCGCTGCCGGCGTCGGATCCGCAAATGCGCGTCGGCGAGGCTATCTTCATCGACACCTGCTCAGCCTGCCACACGCGCACGGGAGAAGGCGTCGAACGTATCTTTCCCCGTCTTGCCGGTAACGCCATCGTGAGGCAGGACGATCCGACCACGCTGGTGCGCATCATCCTGACCGGCTCCAGGGCGGCGGGGACCGATGCAATGCCGACCTCGCCGGCGATGCCGTCGCTGGGCTATCGCCTGACCGACGGTCAGTTGGCGGCCGTCGTCACCTATATCCGCAACAGCTGGGGCAACGCGGCCACCGCCGTCGACGCCGACACGGTCAAGGCGTTGCGCGATCGGGTCGGCAGTCCGACCCAGCAGGCGATTTCGCGATAATTTCGGCCGCGGCTGTGACTCCGGCGCTACAGGCATACCGTCGCGACTCACGCTAATATCAACTGGCAAGAACATGGACAGGCGCAGCCGCTGGTGCTCCAGACCTCTCCGAGGGCGCGAGAAGTGGGCCAGGAGAACCAAATGAAGAAATTTCTGTTTGTTGCTGTCGGCGCGGCGATGCTGGGACTTTCCGCTCCGGCCAGCTCGGCTGACCTGGCCGCGCGGCCTTACACCAAGGCGCCTGTGATGGCCGCGATTTATGACTGGAGCGGCTTTTACATCGGCATCAACGGCGGTGGCGGCTCCGCCGGTACCTGCTGGGACCTGTTGCTCCCGGCGGCGCCCGGGGGAGCGATCGCGCAAGGTTGCCATAGCGCGACCGGTGGAACCGTCGGCGGCCAGATCGGTTATCGCTGGCAGTCGGCCAACTGGGTGTTCGGGCTCGAAGGCCAGGGTAACTGGGCTGACTTTTCCGGCGACAACCCCACGCCGGTTGGCGGTAACCCGTTTGGTGGCTTGACTGACCGGACCCGTATCGATTCGTTCGGGCTCATCACCGGGCAGGTCGGCTATGCCTGGAATAACGTCCTCGGTTATGTAAAGGGCGGCGCCGCGGTCGTGGGTGAGAAGTACGACGCGTCCGCTGCCGGAGTGCCTTTTGCGTCCGGCCGCGAAACCCGCTGGGGTGGCACCCTCGGCGCCGGCCTCGAAATTGGCTTCGCGGGCAACTGGTCGGTAGGCGTCGAGTACGACCATATCTTCCTGAACGATCGCAACGTCACGCTGACGACCCCGGCCGGCCTCGTCGCCGGTACCGATCGCATTCGCCAGGATAGTGTCGATATGGGCCTGGTCCGCTTGAACTATCGCTGGGGCGGCCCCGTGGTCGCCAAGTACTAAAGGAAAAGTACTACTCGCAACAGATCACGAAGGCCGGCTGGATGAGCCGGCCTTTTTTGTTGCTGCTGTGTGCCCAGCAGTCATTCGACGGCCTCCGCCCCGGCGCCCAAAGCGGGCGCCGCGCATGAATTTCGGACGATCAGCCGCGGCTCCAGGATCGCCGTCGTGCCGGCACCGGCGCGGGTTCCGGCGATGCGCTGCGCCAGAAATTCGAGCGCGGTTTCGCTAGCGCAGCGGCATCGGCGGCCGCGGCACCGACGCCAACTCGGGATCGGCAAGCGTCTCCACCGCGCTTGGCGGCTGCGGTTCAGTCTGTCGCGGCACGTAAGGCGCGGGTGGCGGCGGCGCGGGATAGGCCGCGGCTTGCTGAGGCGCTATCGGCCTGCGCGCCGGCGCGGCCGGCGCCCGCCACGAATGCGCCGACAGCTTCGGCCGCGGGTTTGGCGCGGGCGCCCTGATCTCGGAAGGCTTGATTTCGGAAGGCCTAATCTCGGAAGGCTTGGCCGCGAAAGCCCTGGCCTCTGAAGGCTTGACTTCGGAAGATGACTTAACTTCGGAAGATGACCTGGCCTGGGAAGCGTTGGCAAGGTCGCGGGACATTTGTTGCTGGCTGGCCTTGAGTTCCTCGATGCTGGCCTTGAGCTGCTCGACCTCCTGCCGCAAGCTGGCGGTATCATTGGCCATCGCGCCGGGCGACGGTGTCGGGTCGACCGATGCGGCAGCCACCGGCGCGGCGCCATCCGGCGTGCTCGGAGCCGGAGATCCGGAGGGTGGAGCCGCGGGGTCCGCAGCATTGGCCTCCACGGCAGCGGGGGCCGGCTGCGCGGGGAGCGTCGTTTTTTCCGATGGAAGCAGCATCGCGAGGACGCGCTGTGGCGCCCACTGCGTGATCATCGCCTCGGCCGCGTCGCCGTAAGACTGCCAGGAGATCTTGGCGGCAGCCGTGCAGGCGGCCAGCAGCAACGCGACCAGGATGGCGCGTGCCGCCCGCGCGCCCATCGTTCGCCCGTGGACCACCGGGACATCGACTTTGACATTGCCTTTGACATTACCTTGGACATCGCCTGTCGCAGCGGGGCGAAACGTCGTATCGACCGGTGGAACCGTTGGGCGCGCGAGAAGGTCGGCCGCCGCGCGGATCTGCGGGTTCGCGGGCGGGCGCAAGCTGCGCGCCAGTCTGGAAAGTTCTTCATCCGTGGGCGCCATCAGCGCCACATCCGGCGCGACCACGATGACATCGTGCGGATCGTCGGTTGGCTTCGGGTTCGTCGTTGAATGCATGGGCCCTCCGTACTCGGTGTCATGTCGGCGCCTGGTGGCGGCCGACGGATTTACGCGAGAGAACGTCGTTCCTGCCGCAGACTTCACCTAGGTTTGACCAAAGCAAGGCGGCACGGTGGAGATGAGATGGCCCTTGTGGGAACCGCCTTCGGGAACCCGGCTCAGCGAGAGCGCCAATCGCTTGTCACGCCGGCCTGTTGGCTTCATCCGGCCGGCCTGGCTTTTACGGCGGTCGCTACATAGGCGGCGTTGGCATCGTGTGGTAAAGTACGTCGTCGACGGAGTTGGCGATGAAGCGAACGTTCGGAGCCGCTGCGCTGGGCCTCGGTCTTATCGCCGCCACGGCACCGGCGCAGGACATGATGCGCGACGTCGACCTGTCGTCGCCCGACATGGTCTCGGCGGAAATGACTCGCGCTGAGGTCGAGGCCGCGCTTGCTAAGGCGACCGTCGCCGGGCCCGCCGATTTCACCGGAAAGAGGTTGTCAGGCCTCGACCTCTCCAGGCTCGATCTGTCCGGCGCGATTTTTCGCGCGGCACGTCTCAACAAGACGAAGCTCGCCGGGACGAAACTCAATCTTGCCGTCCTCGACCAGGCATGGCTGCTCGAAGCGGACCTCACGGGCGCGAGCCTGAAGGGCGCAAGCCTGTTCGCCTCACAGATGCTTCGCGCCCGGCTCGACGGCGCCGATCTCTCGCAAGCACGCATTGCAGCTGACTTGACGGGCGCGAGTCTCATAGGAGCCTCGATCGCGGACGCGAATTTGGGGGCCGACATGCGCAACCAGTCGATGGGCCTCATCCGCACAGTGTTGAAATCCGCGAATCTGGAACGGCTGAACGCGCGCGGCGCCGACCTGTCCCGCGTTGACCTCGAATTCGCTTCACTGAAGGGCGCCGACCTGACCGACGCTTCCCTCAAGGGCGCTCAGCTCGGCGGCGCCGACCTGACCCGTGCGATCTTCGTAGGCACCGATTTCGACAGCGCCGATCTCGCCTCGGCGAAGCTCAGCGCGCCGATCGGTCTCGACCGGGCCAAAAATTTCGACAAGGCGAAGAATCGCGACCGGCTGATAAGGGAGTGACCAGGGAATTTGATCATGGTGGCACCGAGCGGACGCATCGTCACCGTGCTCGGCGGAACCGGCTTTCTCGGCCGTCGCATCGTTCGGCATCTGCGCTATCGCGGATTTCCCGTTCGGATCGCGTCAAGGCATCCGGATCGGGGGCACAGGCTGTTTGGTCCTGACGATCCGCAACTGCAACCCGTCGAGGCCAATATTCACGACGAGCGATCGGTTGCGGATGCGCTTGGCGGCGCTTACGGCGTCGTAAATGCGGTCAGTCTTTACGTCGAGCACGGACAGGAAACTTTTCATTCCGTTCACGTCGATTCTGCCCAACGGGTGGCAGCGCAAGCGCGCCGGGCCGGAGTCGAACGACTCATTCACATTTCGGGAATTGGCGCAGATGCCGCGTCACAATCGCGGTACATCCGAAAACGCGGCGAAGGCGAGCTGGCGGTCCGGGCCGCGTTCCCCGATGCAGTTTTCATCCGACCGGCGGTGATGTTTGGGCCCGACGACGCATTTCTCACGACCATCCTCAGGCTCCTCCGCCAGCTTCCAGCCTATCCGATGTTCGGCCGCGGCCTGACCAGATTGCAGCCGGCCTATGTGGAGGATGTTGCGGAGGCGATTGGCCGGACCATGCAGCGAGCGGAGACGCCTTCGCCGGTCTTCGAGTTCGGCGGCCCTCGCGTCTACTCTTATGTGGAGCTTCTGAGGGCCATTGCGCACCAAGCTGGACTTGCGCCCCGACCGATTCCGATCCCGCTTCGCGTTTGGCATGCGCTCGCATGGGCCTCCGAAATGTTACCGAGTCCGTTTCTGACGCGCAATCAAGTGGAACTGATGCAAATCGACACCGTGTCATCGCCGGAAATGCCTGGATTTGTTGAACTTGGGATTTCGCCGCACTCGGTCGAGGCAATTCTCAAGAAGATGCTGTCGAATCGCGGATGAACGAGGCTCCTCGGTTAATCCGCTTCAACGGATGACGAGCTCGCGCGCTACATCCGCCTGCATTTCAGCCACCTGATG
>JAQGJF010000329.1 GCA_028290765.1 Tardiphaga sp. | reverse complement strand
ACATAGCCCTTCAGGCTGTCGGCGATATCCGCCGTGCGCTGGCCCATGCGATCGACGATCTCGCCGCCGAAGGTTTTGACGGTGCGATCGAATTCCGAGATATGGCGGGTGATCAGCGCGCCGAGCGTGCCGCTGTCGCGCGAGAATTTCTCGGCGAGTTCTGATCCCTGTTCCCGAACCAGTTCATCGAACGCGCTCATTTGCAGGCTGAGCGTATCGTGCGCGGTTTCGGTCTGGCTGACGACCTTGGCGACCAGCGTGTTGACGGTCACGTCGAGCGCGTCGCTGGCCTTGTCCCCGCTGGAGAGGATGCGGGTCGCCAGCCGGTTGCCGGCCTCGTCGATCTTGGTGACCAGATCGCCGCTGCGCAGTTCGAGTTCCAGCAACAGGCTGTCGCTGGAATTCTTCAGCGAGTCGTGGACCTGTTCGGTGCGGTCCGAAATGCCGTCGACGATGGTCGAGGAGCGCTGTTCGAATTCGCTGGTGATGCGGTCGAGCCGCTCGTTGAGCATGTCGTGAACCCGGTCGGCGAGATCGACGAACTCGTCGTGAACGTGACCGGTCTTGAAATTGAGGCTCGTGGTCAGCCGCTCGCTGGCATCGAGCACGGCGCGGGTGGTTTCCGCGCTGGCTTCTTCCAGTCGGTCGAGCAGGTCGCCGCCGCGCTCGCCGAGCGCCAGGATCATGTTGTCGCCGGCGTTGCCGAGCGCGCGGGTGATATGTTCGCCGCGCTCTTCCAGCGCGCCGGTGATGCTTTTGGCGACCTCGTCGACGCGCGACGCGATGGCGTCGCTGATCAAGGCGATGTCGTGACGCAGATCGATCTGCACCCCGGAGATGGCGCTGCGGACCTGTTCGGCCTGGCCGACCAGGTTGTCGCGCTGATGGGCGATATCCTGCAGCAGCGCGCGGATTCGCACTTCGTTGTCGGAATAGGCGCGCTCGAGCGCCGAGACTTCATTGGCGACGAGGGTTTCGAGTTCGCCGGCGCGCGCGATCGCGCGTTCGACGCCGTCGCCCATGGCCGCGACCTCGCGGCGGATCGCCTGGCCGACGGTCACCATGGAGTCGCTGGCCGCGCCTTCCGGCTCGGAGAAGCGGATGGCGACCTGCGCCATCGACTGCGCGATCATCCGCAGTTCCTGGCCGCGCCAGGCGAGGCTCGCGAGGAAATAGAACAGCAGCACGGGCGCGAAAAACAACGTCACGAGGCCGGCCAGCGCCAGCGTGCCGCCGCTGCCCTGGCCCATGAAGGCCTGCAGCGAGGGAAGGAAGCTGATGGTCAGAAGTCCGGCGCCGACTATCCACACGCCCGTGAACAAAGTGGCGAGCGTATAGACGTTGCGGGCAGGGCGTCCCTTCTGGATCGCCTGCAGGATCTGGCCGATCGTCTCGCGATCGTCATTGGCGGGCCGGCGCGTAAAGCGCGGCTCTTCGATCGGTTCGAATGATGGTGGACGATCCTGACGATCGTTGCTTGTGCGGTTGTCATACGCGCCATCGTCATAGGACGCAGCGGCGGGCGAAGTCGGCGGCGCGACATCATGGCGGGCCGAGACCTGGTCTCTATCGGTCGCGGGCGCGTCACTGATGTTCAAAGCTTCCTGAATGGCGGAAAGTGCCACTTCGGTGGGGTCTTTGACCTTTTTGGGATTGTTCGCCATGTTCAGTCTACGCCCTCGTTTTACGCATCCGGGAAGCCCTGCGTGATCGATCGCCGCAACTCTGGATCTCGAACTTCCAGTATCTTGCGCGATGTGAACGCGAAGCCGTTGGTGCCGCTCGGCTTGTCCGCTACTTCCGCCAACATCCTATTGGCTTGGACGCTCGAATGAAATGGTTGCGATTAATCCAATCTTAATCATCGTTAACGGCGCGGCGTTAACGCCCGCGAACGCCACCAAATTCCTGGTTGCGCTGTGGTTTCGAGGTGATTTTTTGTCAAAAAAACGGCGATCTTGCGGCGGAGGCCGGCACACTCCATTAACCAGTTGATGATTGTCTGGCGGAGATTTCTCACGACCGGCCTCCTTCCGGCGCCGGAACCCCGGGTCATCGCCATGTCGCTTCATCTGGAACGGATCAACTGGATGCCATCGCCACCGCTCGTTCCCGACGATGGTCCGATTGATATGGCCCATCTCGGGCGCATGACGCTCGGCGATTCAAGCCTCGAACGCGAGGTATTGGCGATGTTTGCCGGGCAGTCCGCCGGTCTGGTCGAGGCGCTCGCCGGCCTGCCCGCCAATGCGGCCACGCTGGCCCATACGCTCAAAGGCTCGGCGCGGGCGATCGGCGCCTACCGCGTCGCCGAGGCCGCCGAACGTCTGGAAGCCGCCCTGCACGACGATGTCGACGCCTCGGAGGCGCTGCTGGAGCTGGGCGACAGCATCGTCGAGGCCCGGGCGGCGATCGACGCGATGCTCAACCGGTCCTGATCCGACCGTCTTCCCCAAAACCTCTGCCCAAAACCTCTGCCTAAGACCCTCAAAAAGGTATCCCGCAGCCGGCCATAGCTTTTCGAGCCGGGCGCTGGCGCGAACCGGATCGACCCGTTATAGGACTGCCGACCTTACCCATCCGGCAGCACGAGCATCATGGCCAAGATTCACTTTGTCGATCATACCGGCGAAACCCGCACCATTGACGTCGAGAATGGCGCCACCGTGATGGAAGCGGCAATTCGCAACGCCATTCCAGGCATCGAGGCCGAATGCGGCGGCGCCTGTGCCTG
>JAQGJF010000289.1 GCA_028290765.1 Tardiphaga sp. | reverse complement strand
AGTCGCGCAGCATCCGGGCGTAGGCGACCGCGGTTTCCAGATTGAAGCGGCCGTTGGCATCGACCGCGAGTTTGGCCTGCCAGCCGATTTCAGCGAGCACGGCCTCGATGCGCTGGCGGTCTTCATCGATCGACGCGCCGCCGATCTTCATCTTCACGACATTGTAGCCGCGGTCGAGATAGCTGCGCATCTCGGCGCGCAGCATCGACAGGTCCTTGCCGGGATAATAATAGCCGCCGGCCGCATAGACGAAGACCTTCGGATCCGCGATCCTGCCATGGCGTTCGGCCAGCAGGCGAAACAGCGGCTTGCGCGCGATCTTGGCCACCGCGTCCCACACCGC
This sequence comes from Tardiphaga sp., assembly GCA_028290765.1. The sequence continues at coordinate 4,423 of JAQGJF010000289.1, read as the reverse complement.
CATGTCGATGGTGCCGACCGCCACCGAACGCTCGCCGTGCCCGCCGGGCTTTTCGTTGGACATCAGCGTCGCCCAGACCTTGTCCGGATCGAGATTCTCGCCGGTGAAGTCGAGCAATGTCGCAGGCGCGGCTTCGGTGAGCCGGCTCGCAAAACGTTCGCGGATCAACCCGCCCTGCCCGTAGCGGCCGTTGGAATTGAAACCGTAACCGACCACCGGCCTGCCGTCGCGCACCACGTCGGTGACGACGGCGACAAGGCTGGTCGTCATTTTGGTGAAATCGATATAGGCGTTGCGGATAGGCGACGAGATCAGCTTGGTGATTTCGCGGACGTCGACAATGCGAACGGACATTACGCGGCCTTCAGGTCTTGTCGCGGAAATACGGCTCCACCGTGCCGCTGACCTTGATCATCAACGGATTGCCGTAGCGATCCTTGGCGGCGCCTGCCGGCACCCGAACCCAGCCTTCGCTGACGCAATATTCCTCGACATTGGTCTTCTCGACGCCCTTGAAGCGAATCCCGACGTCGCGCGACAGCACCTGTTCGTTGTAATAGGGGCTCCGCGGATCGGTCGACAGACGATCGGGAAGCTCGGTGATCACTTCATTGTTCTCGGTCATAGCAGTGCCTCGATTTCCTTGGTCAGTGATTCAGGTCTGGTGGTCGGCGCATGCCGCGCCACCACACGGCCGCGTCGATCGACCAGGAATTTGGTGAAATTCCATTTGATCGACGACCCCAATACGCCGGGCCTTTCGCTCTTCAGATAGGCGTACAGCGGATGCGCCTTATCGCCATTGACATCGATCTTGGCAAACAGCGGGAAGCTGATGCTGTAATTGCTCTCGCAAAATTCCTCGATCTGTTTGGCGTCGCCGGGCTCCTGGCTTCCGAACTGGTTGCACGGAAAACCAAGCACTGAAAATCCGCGCGGCTTGAGCGCCTGCTGCAGATCCTCGAGGCCTTTGTACTGGGGCGTAAACCCGCAGGCGCTGGCGGTGTTGACGATCAGCAGAACCTGGCCCTCGAATTGCCGGAGCGGCAATTCCTGGCCGGCCAGCGTTACCGCTGAAAAATCGTAGATGCTGGACATGATCGTCTCTCCGCGACCCGGGATCGCTAGGCGGCCGGATCGACCGGCGTCGCCGGGGTTCCCGCAGCCTCGATAGCCTCTCCGGCGTCCAGGCACAAATCTTCGCGGTAGCGCCCGGACACGACCTGCACGCCGACCGGAACCCGCCCCACCAGACCGGTCGAAACGGTGAGCGCCGGCAGCCCCATGAAGGGAATGCCGACCTGCGGCATCTGCGCCCGCCACACCCGCGCGAACGAGGCGTCGTCGCGCATGTCGAGGCCATCGGGAAACGGCAACTCGCCGGAGACCGGCATCAGCAGCACCGCAAATTTCTCGAACAGCAATTGCCATTCCCGCGTCAAGGTGGCGCGCCGGGTCAGGGTTTTGGAGAACACCGCGGCGTCGAACGGATGCACTTTTTCGCGATTGCCGCGCAGACAGGCCAGCGCGCCGGGATCGCCATCGCGTTCGGCGGCTTCCAGCATCGCCTCAAAACCGTCGCCGAGCCAGAGTTTTGTCTGCAGTTCCGCGGCCTCGCGAAGCGGCGGCGTATCGGCGATTTCCTCGACGTTCCAGCCGGCGCGCTCCAGCCGTTTCGCGGCGTCGGCCACCGCGGCCTTCACCTCCGGCCAGGTCTCGAGCCCGTCGGGATTGAAACATAGCGCGGCGCGCTTGGGCATCTTCGGCCCAACCAGCGGCGCCGGCACCCACCAGGGATCGCGGACATCCCAGGCGGACATCGCCTCGAGCGCAATCCGCAGATCGCCGATAGTGCGCGCCAGCGGTCCCGATACCGCCGATATTTGCGGCCCGATGGTGCGTTCGGGCAACGCTGCATTGAAAGCGGCGACGCGTCCCAGCGTCGGGCGCAAGCCATGCACCCCGCAGGCATAGGCCGGATAGCGGATCGAGCCGGCAATATCGGTGCCGTGGGCGATGTGCCCGATACCGGCGGCGAGCGACGATGCCGCGCCACCGGAGGAGCCGCCCGGCGTGATCTTGGGATCGCGCGGGTTCTTGGTGTCGCCATGGATCAGATTGGTGGTGAACCAGCGAAACGAAAACGCCGGCGCATTGGTGCGGCCCAGGATCACCGCGCCGGCCTTGCGCAGATTGTCGACCACCGGCGAGTTGGTTGTGGCAATCGTGTCGCGCTGCAGCTTGACGCCGTTGGTGGTAGCGAAACTCTCCTGGTCGATGTTGACCTTGACGGTGACCGGCACGCCGGCCAGCGAGCCCACATCTTCGTTGCGCGAGATCGCTGCATCGATCGCCGCCGCCTGCGCCAGCACTTCCTCCGGGCGATGGTCGACCACGGCATTGATTGCGGGGTTCACGGCATCGAGACGCGCAAGCGCGGCCAAAGCTGCCTCCTTGGCCGATACTTTCTTGGTGCGGATCAGGGCGGCGAGTTCAGCGGCCGGCAGACGCCAGAGGTCGGGCATACAGAGGGCTCCGTTGGGTCGCCCGGTTAGTAGCGCAGCCAAAGCGCCGACGCCACTCCATGGTTGACCGTCATCACCCGCGAAAGCGGGTGACCCAATATTCCAGGGCGTTGGTGCTCAATCTCGAAAGCACTGGGATACTGGGCGCCCGTTCCTGCGCCCTCGCCTCACTTCACCCGCGCAATATAATACGCCAGATCGCCGATCTGCTCGTCGGTCACCGGGTTCAGCACCTCCGCCATGGTGCCGTCGTAACCGTGGCGGGTGTTGCTCTTGTATTCGCGCATCGTCCTGGCGAGGTAGTCCTCGCGCTGGCTAGCGATGCGCGGGATGTTGTCGCGGCCGGAGAAATCCGCATTGTGGCAGGCATTGCAGTGATGCTGCTGCGCCAGCGCCTGGGCGCGCTGCATCCGCGCCGGATCGGCGGCCTCGGCAAGCGGCGCGGGCTTCGGCAGGGTGGCAAGATGATCCGAGAAAACACGCAGATCGTCGTCGGAGAACGGCTTGGTCATGTCGTTCATCGGCTCAAAGATGCGCAGCTTCTCGCGAAACATGAACAGCTGGATCAGCGCATAGGCCGGCTGCTGGGCGCCGAGCGAGGGGATGTTTTCGGTTTCGGATTGTCCCTTTTCGCCGTGACAGCCAAGGCAGGGCGCGGCCCGCTCCTGGATGGTTTCGGCGCGCAACGGCGCACTCGCCAACAGCAATACCAATAACGCGAGAATCCTGCGCATGAGAACGGTCCGGACGAGCTCTGATCGATGAAAGAAAACGGGGGCGAAAACGCCCCCGTTTGTTGATCCGCGGCTTTACCGCGCCGCGACCTTCGGCTTGCCGTAGGTGATGCGATACACCGCGCCGTTCCAGTCGTCGGAGACCAGCAATGAGCCGTCCTTCATCTGCAGCACGTCGACCGGCCGGCCAACATAATTGTTGTTCTCGATGAATCCGGTCAGGAACGGCTCGATGGATTTCACCGTGCCGTCCTTGTTCAGCTTGACGGCGACGATGTCGCCGCCCTCCTTCTTCGACTTGTTCCAGGAGCCGTGGCGCGCCACGAAGATAGTGTTCTTGTAGGCCTTCGGGAACATGTTGCCGGTGTAGAACCGCATGCCGAGCGAGGCTGAGAGCGGTCCCATCAGGCCGACCGGGGCGGTGTACTCGCTGCAGAGGTGACCCCAGCCGAATTCGGGGTCGAGCACATTGCCCTGGTAGCAGTAGGGCGCACCAAAATCCTCGCCGGCCTTGGTCACGCGATTCAGTTCATCCTCCGGCACGCTTTCCGACAGCCAGTCACGGCCGTTGTCGGTGAAATACAGTTGCCTGGTTTCCGGATGCCAGTCGAAGCCGACGGTGTTGCGGACGCCGAGCGCGACGATCTCGACGCCGGTGCCGTCGAGATTCATCCGGCGGATCTGGCCGTGGGCGTCGTCATGCAGCACGTTGTTGCCGGGCTGTCCGACCGGAACATAGAGCTTGTTGTCGGGGCCGATGCCGATGAACTTCCAGCCATGGGCTTCGTCCTTCGGCAGATCATCGTAAATCATGGTCGGCTTCGGCGGGTTGTCCAGGACGTCCTCGACCTTGTCGATCTTGGAGATCCTCGACAGCTCGGCGATGTAGAGCGTGCCGTTGTGGAACGCCAGACCGTTCGGCCGGTACAGTCCCGACGCCAGCACCTTGACCGAGCGTTTGCCGTCCTTGTTGACGACGGCATAGACCTTGTCGACGAGGCGGCTGCCGACGAACACGGTTCCCTTGTCGCCCTCGCGGATCGAGCGGGCATTGGCCATGCCCGCCGCATAGACCTCGATGGTGAAGCCCGGCGGCAGCTTGAGTTTGGCCGCGGGCAGCTTGTCCACAGCGGCGGCGATCGGCGGTGCCGCGACCGGCGCCAG
>JAQGJF010000279.1 GCA_028290765.1 Tardiphaga sp. | reverse complement strand
CCTCTTCCTGGTCGCCGCCATCGCCGCGCGTTACGACAAAAGCCTCGGCGAGTTCCGCGCTAGGCTGGTGGCCGCCGGAAAAGAAAAGATGGTCATCCGCATAGCCCTGGCGCGCAAGCTGCTTGTCCGCCTAAACGCAAAAGCACGCGATGCGCGTGCCGCATACGCCAATGCAACTTGACAACTCAGATAGTCGCTCACCCGGCACGGACTTCGTCCGCGCCACCCTCTCCCAAAAGGGGAGAGGGAAGAAAGAGACGTCCCTTTGCATCCGCCAGGGCGATTCAGAGACCACTTTCACTTTCGCCAGGCTTTCGATCCGCGCCTGCCGACCCCAGATAGAGCGCCATGACCTCACAATCCCCCGACCCGAAAATCACCCTGGAAACCCCTATCCGCGCCCCGTCGGCCATTCCGGTCGACGACGTGGTGCTGCCGTTCGAGGTCGATGCGCTCGATCTGCGCGGGCGTCTGACGCGGCTGGGGCCGGCGCTCGACGAGGTTCTCGCCAAGCACGATTATCCCGCGCCGGTCGGCAAGCTGCTCGGCGAAGCCATCGTGCTCACCACGCTGCTTGGCTCGTCGCTGAAATTCGACGGCCGCTTCATCCTACAGACCCAGACCGACGGTCCGGTGTCGCTGCTGATCGTCGACTTTCGCGCCCCGGACCAGCTTCGGGCCTATGCGCGGTTCGATGCTACCCGCCTGGTGCCGGGCCTGGATTCCGGTGCGCTGCTGGGACACGGCCATCTCGCCATGACCATCGATCAGGGGCCCGACATGAGCCGCTACCAGGGCTTGGTGGCGCTCGAAGGCGGCAATCTGGAAGATGCCGCGCATGAATATTTCCTGCGCTCCGAGCAGATCCCGACCCGGGTGCGGCTCGCGGTCGGCGAGGAGTGGCGTGGCGGCGGCGACGGGCCGAAGCATCGCTGGCGCGCCGGTGGCATGCTGCTGCAGTTCCTGCCCAAGGCGCCGGAGCGGGCGCGCCAGCCCGATCTGCATCCCGGCGATGCGCCGGAAGGCGTGGCGGTGCCGACGGCTGCGGAAGACGACGCCTGGATCGAAGGCCAGTCGCTGATCTCGACCGTCGAGGATGTCGAACTGATCGATCCGGATCTGTCCGGCGAGCGGCTGCTGTACCGGCTGTTTCACGAACGCGGCGTGCGGGTGTTTCCGTCGCTGCCGCTGCGCGCGCAATGCTCGTGTTCGCGCGACGCGGTTTCGTCGATGCTGAAGAACTTCACGCCCAAGGACCGCGCCGACATGGTGAAGGACGGCAAGGTGGTCGTGACCTGCGAGTTCTGCAGTTCGGTCTATGAATTCACCCCGCAGGAAGCGGGCGTGGAAGACGGTGAGCAATCCGAGCCCTAGTCAAATCGGCAGCTTGTAGCCCGGATGAGCGCAGCGATATCCGGGATAAGCGCCTCCCCGGATGTCGCTTCGCTCATCCGGGCTACGGACTAAAACGTTTTCGAGCGAAGTGGATGCCGGTTCGCGTGAAGAAAACGCGTCAAAACAAGAAAGCTCTAGTTCAACACGCGCTTGGCGTCGGGGCTGTCCAGCGAAAACGCGGGTACGTCGATTTCGAATCGTTCGCCGCTCTCGCTCACCATCTGGTACCGCCCGGCCATGAATCCCGAAGCGGTCGGCAGCGGGACGCCGCTGGTGTATTCGAAGCGTTCGCCCGGTGCCAGCACCGGCTGTTCGCCGACCACGCCTTCGCCGCGGACTTCCTGCTTGCGGCCGGAGGCATCGGTGATGATCCAGTGGCGGGTCCGCAGCTGCACGGTTTCCTTGCCGGAATTGGTGATGACCACGGTATAGGACCAGAAAAACTGGCGGTTTTCCGCCGACGAACGTTCCGGCAGGAAGTTCGGCTCGACGGTCACGACGATCTGGCGGGTCACGGCGCGGTACATGTGGCCATCATATCGAAAAGCGGCGGCGGAACCAATCTTTGTGGCCGCCATGCGCCACGCAATTTAAGCGCAGATGGTGATCGTCGTTTCAACATAGTTCCGACCTAAATCTGTTCCACGCGCTTGATCCGCCCCGGCAAGATTGCCTGTAAATCCGAATTGCTTGTAAATCGGAGGCCGGTACAATTTTTCGTATGGCGCGCGATTTTGCCCTCTCATGCGGTGCCCGATGACATCCGTTGCCGACCCGATTGCCGGAGTGTCACGTGTGGATGCGCCAAAGGATTTGGCGACATCGCCGCCGTTGGCTGCCGGCAAGGCAATCTCGCTGCCGATCGCGGCGGGCGAGCGCGAACTGCGGCTCGACCTGTTTCGCGGCATGGCGCTGTGGCTGATCTTCATCGACCATCTGCCGCCCAATATCCTGACCTGGTTCACGATCCGAAACTACGGTTTCAGCGACGCCACCGAGATCTTCATTTTCATTTCCGGATACACCGCGGCCTTTGTCTATGGCCGCGCGATGCTCGAGCAGGGCTTTATCGTCGCGACCGCGCGGATCCTGAAACGGGTCTGGCAGATCTATGTCGCGCATGTGTTCCTGTTCACGATCTTTCTCGCCGAGATTTCCTACGTCGCCAACAGTTTCGAAAATCCGCTGTATTCGGAAGAAATGGGCATCCTGGATTTTCTCAAGCAGCCCGACGTGACCATTGTTCAGGCGCTGCTGCTGAAATTCCGCCCTGTCAATATGGACGTGTTGCCGCTCTATATCGTGCTGATGATTTTCCTGCCGCCGATCCTCTGGCTGATGCAGCGCCGCGCCGATCTCGCGCTGGCGCTGTCGGTCGCGCTCTATGCCCTGACCTGGGAGTATGACCTCTACTTGTCGGCCTATCCCAACGGAGTCTGGGCCTTCAATCCCTATGCCTGGCAATTGCTGTTCGTATTCGGCGCCTGGTGCGCGCTGGGCGGCGCCAAGCGGATGTCGCGAATCCTGTCGTCGAACATCACGCTGTGGATTTGTGTCGCCTATCTGCTGGCGGCGTTCTGGGTCACGCTGACCTGGTATATTCCCCAGTTCCATCATTTGCTGCCACGCCTCATCGAACAGTGGATGTACCCGATCAACAAGACCGATCTAGACGTATTGCGCTTCGCACATTTCCTGGCGCTGGCGGCGCTGACCGTGCGCTTCCTGCCGCGGGACTGGGCAGGGTTGAAATCGCCCTGGTTGCGGCCCCTGATCCGGTGCGGCCAGCACTCGCTGGAGATCTTCTGCCTCGGCGTGTTCCTGGCGTTTGCCGGGCATTTCATCTTGGCCGAAGTCTCGGGCGGTGCCGGGATGCATTTCGTTATCAGTGTAGCCGGAATAGTCGTGATGAGTGCCGCCGCGTGGCTGTTTTCGTGGTACAAAGGGGTCGTTGGCAAAGGCGGAACGCGCGCGAAAAGCACCGACGCCGATGCTGATCTCGCCGGAGGGGGATCATGAAGGCCGACTTCAAGGCCGCGTTTAAGGCTGTTTTCAAGCCTGTTTTGGCCCTGATGGTGGTGGCGGCGTGTGTGGCCGCAGGTTCCACGCGCGCCGAAGACGCGCCCCACAGTTGCGATGTTCCAGCCTATCTTCTCAGCAGCGAAAGTACCTTGCCCAAGGTCGAACAGGCGTTGAAAACCGACCGCCGGCTGGAAATTCTGGTAGTGGGCAGCCGGTCTTCAACCATTGGTATGGCTGACGGGACGTCGGCCTACCCGGCCCGGTTGCAGGTGGCGCTCCACGAGAAGTTGCCGGCCGTCACGGTGAATGTAAGCGTCGAATTGCAGGTCAAGAAAACCGCCGAGGAAATCGCTCCCAGCCTTGAAAAGCTGGTCGAGGACCGGAAGCCGACCCTGGTCGTTTGGCAGACCGGAACCGTCGACGCCCTGAGATCGGTCGATCCGGACGACTTTCGGGGCGCCATCGACGACGGCGTCGCTGCAATGCAAAAGGCCGGGGCCGACGTAGTTTTAATGAATTTGCAATATAGTCCCCGGACTGAGACGATGATTTCGGCATCGGCCTACCTAGATAATATGCGCGTCGTCGCCCAACAGCACGATGTTCCGCTGTTCGACAGGTTCGCCATCATGCGACAGTGGAATGAAACGGGGGATTTCGATCTTTTCAGTGCGTCACACGGGGTCGAACTGGCAAAACGTGTTCACGATTGCCTCGGCCGCGCGTTGTCGACGTTTGTGATCGATGCCGCCCATGTCAACAAAGCGGAACTGAGGATTCAGCGTTAATGATTTGTGAGCGTCGTTGTTCCGGAGTTGCTGCCATTGCCCTTGCAGTCGCGGCGTCGCTGCTGTTGACGCCGGCATCGGTCCGGCATGCGCGCGCCCAAACCGCTCAGGCGGCGCCTGCAGACAGCAGCAGGATCGCCCCGGGCAATACTGCCGCGAGCGGCAACCTCGCCGCCGTCGATCCGGCCGTCACAGGGGCTGCCGCGAAGAAGAGCCTGACCAGCAAAGCCATCGACAAGGTCAAGGAAGTCGCCAAGAGCGCCAGCAACATCTTCAACCGCGTGCCCTGCCTGCCGCCGAAGGGCGGCGCCAAGTCGGTGGGATCGCTGCCCCATGTGGCCAACAAATTGGCCGCGGGCCAGCCGGTCCTCATCATCGCGTTCGGGTCGTCATCGACCGCCGGCTTCGGCAGCAGTGCTCCCGAATTTACCTATCCCAACCGGCTGGTCGCCCAGTTGCGCCGCCAGTATCCAACCGCCGACATCACCGTGCTCAACCGCGGCAATGGCGGCGAAGATGCGCCCGAGATGATGAAACGGCTGCAGACATCGGTGATCGACATGAAGCCGGACATGGTGATCTGGCAGGTCGGCACCAACGCCGTGCTGCGCAATCTCGATCCCACTGAGACCGCCCAGATGGTGGAAGACGGCATCGGGCGCATTCAGGCCGCCGGCGCCGATCTGGTGCTGGTCGATCCGCAATATTCGCCGGCGGTCAACGCCAAGGCCGAGAACGCCGGCAAGATGGTGCAACTGCTGAGCAAGGTCGCCGCGCTCAAGCATGTCGGCGTCTTCCCGCGCTTCGAGGTGATGCGCGAATGGCACGAGGGCCAGTCGATACCGTTCGACAGCTTCGTCATCTCCGACGGACTGCACATGAACGACTGGGGCTATGCCTGCTTCGCCCAATTGCTCGGCGACAACATCATCAAGTCAGTCGGCCAGGTCAAGCTCGGCATCAACGCGCCGCCGACCGTGCAGGCCTCCCGGCCGATGTGAATGAGCGGCGAATAGGGAATAGCGAATAGAATTTCTTTCCAGTCGCTGCTTCCTACTCGCTATTCGCTTCTCCCTCACGCCTTCTCCAGCGCCGCCTGCATATCCTCGATCAGATCGTCGCGGTGCTCCAGCCCCGCTGAATAGCGGATAAAACCTTCGCTGATGCCTAGTTCGGCGCGCGCTTCCGGCGTCAGCCGCTGATGCGTCGTGGTGGCCGGATGCGTCACCAGGCTTTTGGCGTCGCCGAGATTATTGCTGATCCGCGACAGTTTCAGCGCATTGAGAAAGCGGAAGGCACCCGCTTTGCCGCCCTTGACCTCGAAGCCGATCAGCGTCGATCCCGCGCGCATCTGCTTCTTCACCGTCGCCGCTTGCGGATGGTCGGCGCGGCCCGGATAGATCAGGCGGGAAATCTTCGGATGCTGGGCCAGCACGTCGGCCACGGCGGCGGCCGTCTCGGTCTGCTGGCGTACCCGGATCGCCAGTGTCTCCAGTCCCTTGACCAGAGTCCAGGCGTTGAACGGCGACAGCGTGGGGCCGGTCTGGCGCAGGAAGTTGTGGATGTGCTCGGCAATGAAGGCCTCCGACGACAGGATGATGCCGCCGAGGCAGCGGCCCTGGCCGTCAATATGCTTGGTCGCGGAATAGACCACGACGTCGGCGCCCAAGGTCAGCGGACTTTGCCAGATCGGCGTCGCGAACACATTGTCGACGATCAGCCGGGCGCCGCTTTGGTGCGCGATCTCGGCGATGGCGCCGATGTCGAGCACGTCCAGCGTCGGATTGGTCGGGCTTTCCAGGAAGCAGGTTTTGGTGTTCGGGCGCATCGCCTTTTGCCACTGGTCGAGATCGAGACCGTCGACCAGCGTCGATTGGATGCCGTAGCGCGGCAGCAGGTCTTCCACCACGTAACGGCAGGAGCCGAACATCGCTTTCGCCGCCACCACATGGTCGCCGGCCTTGAGCGGCGCCAGGATCGCGGTGGTCACCGCGGCCATGCCGGTCGCGGTGGAGCGTCCCGCCTCGGCGCCTTCGAGCTCGATCATGCGGCGCTCGAACATCGAAATATTCGGATTGGAGAAGCGCGAATACAGAAAGCCGGGATCCTCGCCCTTGAACCGCGCTTCGCATTGCTCGGCGGTGTCGTAGACAAAACCCTGGGTCAGGAACAGCGCTTCGGATGTTTCGCCGAATTGCGACCGTAAATTGCCGGAATGGACCAGCCGGGTTTCGGGGCGATAATGGGCAGTGGCAGACGCGGCTGCTTTCGTCTCAGACATGTGACCTCCGTCGTGGCCATCGGAAATGGCCACAAAAAAACCGGCCTGGAAAAATTCCACAGGCCGGGATCACACTGTCCCCGGCCTGTTTAGCGATTTATTTAACGTGGCTGCAAGCCGGCCGGCTCAAATCACCACGGGATAAGTGGTAGCCTTATTCCGCTGCGCCCTTTCCGTCAAGCCGGCCATCGGATAACCGATAATACCGTGTATTTTTGGTGACCGGGTGACAAAGCCGCGCCTCTGAGGACGACGATTTGCCGTTTACGCTTGCTCCCGATGCCAATGGCATTCTGCCCGACCGCATGATCGCGGCGATGGCGGATGCAGGGCTCATTCTGCCGGCCTATCCGTTCGTCGAGAGCCAGATCCAGCCCGCCAGCCTCGATCTGCGGCTCGGCGACATCGCCTATCGGGTGCGCGCCAGCTTTCTGCCGGGGCCGGGCGCCACCGTGGCGGAGCGGATCGACGAATTGAAGCTGCACGAGATCGACCTGTCCGACGGCGCGGTGCTGGAGACCAATTGTGTCTACATCGTGCCGCTGCTGGAAAGCCTGGCGCTGCCGCAACAGATCGTCGCCGCCGCCAATCCCAAAAGCTCGACCGGGCGGCTCGATGTGTTCACGCGGGTGATCGCCGACGGCACCCGCCGCTTCGACATGATCGGTGCCGGATATCACGGGCCGCTCTATGCCGAGATCAGCCCGAAAACCTTTCCGGTGCTGCTGCGCGAGGGATCTCGGCTCTCGCAGGTCCGCTTTCGTACCGGCGAGGCCATTCTCGACGCCGATGAACTCGACGCGCTGCATGCGCTGGAGCGGCTGGTCGATATCGACGATGCGGATCTCAACCATGGTGTGGCGCTGAGCGTCGACCTCAGCGGTGAAAACGGCAGCGGCTTCGTCGGCTACCGCGCCAAGCGCCACACCGGTGTGGTCGATATCGATCGCCGCGGTGGCTACGCCGTCGGCGAGTTCTGGGAGCCGATTGCCGCGCGGCCGGACGGCACGTTGATTCTCGATCCCGGCGAGTTCTACATTCTCGCCTCCAAGGAAGCCGTGCAGGTGCCGCCGGATTACGCCGCCGAGATGGTACCGTTCGATCCTCTGGTCGGCGAGTTTCGCGTTCACTATGCCGGCTTCTTCGATCCCGGCTTCGGCTAAGCCGGCGCCGGCGGGCAGGGATCGCGCGCGGTGCTCGAAGTGCGCTCGCGCGAAGTGCCGTTCATTCTCGAACACGGCCAGATCGTCGGCCGGCTGGTCTATGA
>JAQGJF010000258.1 GCA_028290765.1 Tardiphaga sp. | reverse complement strand
TGATATTGGCCGGATTCGAGATAGGCATGTCCACGAAATTCGTAGCCTAGCCGATTGTTTGGCCGAAGCTCGATCAGTTTATTGGCGTCGTCAAACATGGCGCGCCAGTTCGATTTGTCTTCATAGGCGAATGCGCGGTTTTCATAAGCCGATGCGAGGTTCGGATCGAGCTTGATCGCCGTCGAAAGTTCTACGATTGCCTCGTCGTTTCGCTGCAGCCTCCTTAAAATGCTACCCCGGTTGGAGTGACCGAGCGCGAAATCAGGCTTTAACAGAATTGCTTGATCGAAGTCCTGCATCGCGCGATCGTTGTTGCCGAGGGTGCGCCACACAATGCCTCGATCGTTGTAGAACGCGGGCACGGTTGGCAAGATAGCGATCGCCCTGTCATAGTCGTTCATCGCCAGCTGGGTTTGCTTCAATTCATCGTAGCTCCATGCGCGCAGGAAATAAGCCCAGGCGACATTCTCGCCTGTCAGATTCCCGGAGGCCAGCAATGCCGAGCAGGCCGCAACGCGCTGGGCATTGTCCGACAATCTGCAAGGTGCGAGAGGATCGACCGGCGGGGAAAGAGGCGCCGCGGCTGGCGGTTTGGCCGGGACTGGCGGGGATTGCGGCGCCTCTTGAACCGGCTTGGCCCATGGAAAGTCGTTGTAGCCGGCGGGTTGGAACAGCCAGATCCAGCCGATGAAAACCAGCCCGACCGCTTGCGGCCAGATGATCCACGCCGCACGGTACCAAGGGTCGTCGTACCAGAGCTGACCATGAGCGGGCAGCCATGATGCGTTGCTGGTGCTCATCATCCGGTCCTTTGCAGATCAGGAAAAATGGCCGGCTTGCATGACCATTTACGGCCTGCCGGCGCTCGCCCGGGGAAATCGATAAAACGCGGATTCATCATGCCGCGTTCTCCGCGCGAACAAGGTCTTCGACTTCAATGCGAGAAAGATCCGCCGACGTATCGTGCGCAATACGGACAGCCTGGGCTTCGCGGGCTTTTTCGAGCAGGGTTCGAATGGAACGGGCGTTGCCCCAGTCGGGGGAGCCTACCCGAGAAGCTATCCAGGGCGTGATCGCCGCCGCAAATCCATCCGGCAGGACAAAATGCTGGCGTGCGGCCATCCGCTGCAGAATCTCGCACAGCTCATCGGGGCTATAGGCCGGAAAATCGATTGTCTTGGTAAAGCGGCTGGCGAGACCGGGGTTGCTGTCGATGAACCGCCGCATGTCGGCAGGGTAGCCTGCGACGATCACGATGATGCGATCGCGATTGTCTTCCATGAACTTGAGCACCGTGTCGATCGCCTCCTTGCCGAAATCGGCATTTCCACCTGCCGGGGCTGCAAGCGTGTAGGCTTCGTCGATGAACAAGATGCCGTCCAGAGCCTCCCGACACTTGTCGAGCGTTTTGGTTGCGGTCTGACCCAGGTAGCCTGCCACCAGACCAGCGCGGTCGACCTCGACAACGTGGCCCTTGCGCAGCACCTTGAGTTGCTGGAACAGCGCCCCGATGCTGCGCGCGACCTCCGTCTTGCCGACGCCTGGCGGCCCGGTAAAGACCATGTGCAGGCTCAGTGCCGTCACCGGCAAGCCCTGCTCCCGCCGCCGCTGTTCGACCTGGAGCCGGGCAACGAGACCCGATACCTCGCTTTTGACCGAGGCCAATCCAACCATGGCCTCGAGATCCCCCATCGCGCTGGTTGACCTGGCCGGATCGGTCTCCTCATGAGCGCCGGTGGCTTCGAGGAGATCCGCCATGTCCAGCTGCGAAAGATCGGCGTTTGGCTCAAGAGAAATACGTATCGCCTGAGCCTCACGCGCTTTTTCCAGCAGGGTTCGCATCTCGCGCGCGTTGGCCCATTCTGCCGCCTTGGATCGTTGTGCGATCCAGGGCGCAAGCTTGGCTTCAAACCCGTCGGGCAGCACAAACTGCTGACGGCTTGCCATGCGTTGCAGGATCTCGCACAGCTCCTGCGTGCCATAGCGCGGAAACTCGATCGTCTTGGTGAAGCGCCCGGCGAGACCAGGATTGCTGTCGATGAAGCGCCGCATCTCGTTGGAATAGCCCGCAACGATCACGATGATACGGTCGCGGTTATCTTCCATGAATTTGAGAAGCGTATCGATCGCTTCCTTGCCAAAATTCTCGCCGGTATCGGATCCGGCCGCCAATGTGTATGCCTCGTCGATGAACAGTATCCCGTCGAGCGCTTCACGGCACTTCGCGAGTGTCTTGGTGGCGGTCTGGCCCAAATAGCCTGCGACCAGACTGGCGCGATCCACCTCGACGACATGCCCCTTTCGCAGGACGTTCAGGTCATGAAATATCTCGCCGATGCAGCGGGCGACTTCCGTCTTGCCGACACCGGGGGGGCCGGTGAAAACCATGTGCTGGCTCAGCGCACTGACCTCAAAGCCTTTGTCTCGGCGCTTCTGCTCCACCTGCATCCTTGCGATCAACGCCTTGACCTCGCGTTTGACCGGCAACAATCCGACCATCGACTCCAGGGTATCCAGCGCACTGGCGGACGTCGGTGATGTCGGCTCGTCCAGATCGGTAATTACGATCGAACGAATGGCGTCGGCTGTCGCGCCCGCGAAGGCTAATTGCGTGCGAGTTTGAGCGACACGGACAGCGACATAAGTCAGGCTCAGACCCAGCACCAGCAAACAACAAATCAGCGTAGCCGAGGCGAACAGGATTTGATTCGAAACCCCGAGGAACTTCAGACTCGCGATGGCGACGGTCGCCCCAGCAACCCCAACACCGAAAAGACCAGCGCAGGTCGGTCCTTGAAGAACTCGTTCACGGCTTCTCTCCGCGATCCAACATGAAATCAATTTCACGGAGCCCAGCTGGAGCGAGCGGCACACAATATGTCATGACCGCCTCCCTGTTGCGCGAACCAGGTCGTCCAATTCGAGGCGCGAAAGGTCTGCATCCGGTGCGGACGCGATGCGCGTCGCCTGCGCCTCGCGGGCCTTTTCCAGGAGGGTTCGCATTTCACGGGCGTTGGCCCACTCATCGGCACGCGAACGTTCGGCGATCCAAGGCAGTATCTTGGCTTCAAATCCTTCCGGCAGGCTGAAATGCTGTTTGCCGGCCATGCGCAGCAATATTTCACAGAGATTCTGCGGGGTGTATTTCGGGAATTCGATCGTCTTGGTGAAGCGTCCGGCTAGCCCGGGATTGGTATCGATAAACCGGCGCATCTCGTTGGGGTAACCGGCGACGATAACCATGATCCTGTCGCGATGATCCTCCATGAATTTAAGCAGCGCGTCGATCGCCTCGCGGCCAAAGTCTCCTTCGGAGCCGGGCGTCCCCGCGAGCGTGTAGGCCTCATCGATGAACAGAATGCCGTCCAGCGCTTCCCGACATTTCGCAAGCATTTTGGGCGCGGTCTGACCGATATAACCTGCCACGAGATCGGCGCGGGCAACTTCCACAAGGTGTCCGGAGCGCAGCGCCTTGAGTGACCTGTAGATGTCACCCAAGGCCCGGGCAACCTCGGTCTTGCCGACCCCTGGCGGGCCGGTAAAAACCATATGCAGGCTCATCGGCGTAACCGGGAGGCCTTGCTCGCGCCGTTTGCGTTCCACCTGCAGCCGGGCGACCAGCGAATTGACCTCCCGTTTGACGGGAACGAGACCAACCATCGCCTCGAGCGTTTCGATCGCCTGGTTCGGCGATTGCACTGTGATTTTGCGCTTCGGCGCAAACAGCAAAGTCAAGGCACCGGCAAGTCCCTCCGCCGAGACTGGCTGGGCTGCGCCGGTGCGAGCCGTTATCGCCGCGATATAGGTCACGACAAGGCCGGCAATGACCAGTCCACAAACAAAGACGTAGGTTGTGACTTTGCTCTGCGCGGATGCGCTCAACAGCTGGAACCAACCGAGCGGGCCCGATTGCGGGTTCAGAATCCAGGCGGCAATTACCGCACCGGCAACGGCAACAATCGTGAAGCTTAAAAGCTGATGTTCGCGCAAGAAATTTTTCACGACAACTATCCAGGATTAACAAGGCTTGCGGGGCGTCCACCAGATCGAGATCACGTTCGGCCAGACGGGATTTTCAATATTCACAGCCGGAAACAGACTGATGACGGCATTCGTTGCGTTGCCTTCGACGGAAATGGTGCCTTTGCTCGACGCGTAAGCGGTCGGGAATGGTATCGCTATGCGTTGAGGCATGTCGGTGAGCGTGAACGCCGGCGAAAGATAAGAACCTGACCTTATTCGGATCACGCCGGTTCGACCTCCAGGCTGCCGGGACACCGAGACGGTGGCCATCGGTGTCCTGCAGCTCTTCGCATCATCGACGAGGGTGGTTGCAAATCGGGATGCCAGCGTCGTGGCCGCATTGCTGATTTCACCCGGCTCCACCAGGGACAGTTCCGATCCACCACGAGAACCCGATTGCAGGCTCGCCGACGCTATCACCGCTCCAATTGCCAAAGCGGTAAGCGCGCAGCCAACGCCGGCCATCGTCAGCGCCGAGAATCCGCGTTTGGTGTGATCTGCCTGAAGGCCCGTCGTTGGCGCGTTCTTGCCTTGCGGTGCTGGCGCTGCTTCCGACATGTTTGTCGTCCCCCAAATTATCTCAGCAGGCACCCCATTGTGATAATTTTCGAAGCGTAATCAACTGCTTCTTTGCTTGCTGGATGGACTACAACGCTAATTCGGATCGCGGGATTGTACCGTGATCTACCGCACATTGAGCTATTGCCTAAAGATCCATCATCAAACGGCTGCGGCCGGGAAACGTCGACACTCGCAGGTCGCCGGCAGCCGGTGCGCGACGGCGAAGTCATACTGGCGTTTTCGGTCGAGGCCCGTCACTCAATAAGTGACCCTGATGATGGCATCGGGCATCTCGCGCGACATCATTGCGAATGCCTTTTCAAGGTCGTCCGGTTCACAGACTCTGAAGGGCCGAACGACGCCGAGCAATCCCGCCGCTTTGGGCCGGGGGTGGGGGCGCTTTCCGCGATGTGCAAGTTCTCGCAGGGACGAGCCCGGCCATGACCAACAAATCGATCAACTGCGCCGGAGATGTCCCCGCTTACTGCGGACCCAGCGCAATTCTTCCGATCGCGCCGTCCTTGACCAGGCCAATCCTGAATTCCGCCGAACCGTTGGCGAAATGGGCCATGTAGATGTCGCTGTTCATGCCTGTAACGCCCCGAAACGACACTGCGCGCAACGCGCCGAGCCGGGTCACGATCGCCTGGTTGATGGGAAGCTGCGCACGCGTCTGCGCCGCGACTTCGGAAGTCATGCGATCGTAGTCCGGAGCGCCGCGGCCCACGGCCTCGATGTAGCGGCGCAGCATCTCTTCGCTTCCGGCCAAGGGAGCGGTGCGTCGCGACTGGGTCCCGGACTCCTCGATCGTATGGTACCGCGTGCGTTGTCCCGGCCGCACGATCTCCAGGCATTTCCCCGAGGCATCGGCAATCACCCATGGACTGTCGACATTGGTCCAGACCGAGGACGTCATGTTATCGCCGATCGTGCCATGGGCCGTGCGTTTTCCCGCGGCGTCCAGCCTGTAGAGCTGGATGTCCCGGCCGCTGCCGTTGTACAGCAGCATGCTGATCGGCGAGGTGTCCTCCCTGGACTTCAAGCCCTGTTCGTCGGAACAGGGGACGAACGCGCCCGGTGCATCATTGCCGTCGGGCCGGAAGATGACATCGTCAGCCTTGCCGTCTGCCCCGAGCAGGAGCCGAAACTCGGCCAGTCCATTGGCGAACTTCGCGCCATAGATGTCGTAACCGCCGGGACCGACGCCGCGAAAGAAGATCGACTCGACCGCGCCGAGCGCCTTGAACATGGCCTCCAGCTCGGAAGCCTGGCTCCGGATCTTGGCCGCCAGCGATGCGCTCATCCGCTCATAATTCGGAGCGCCGCGTTGCATGTCCGCGATTCCTTGCAGGATCGCGTCCTTGCTGCCCGGCGACGGGGATTGTTCCCTGAAGCGATCCGGAACCTCTGCAACGCGCCGTGCAAATTGTTCTTCGATCACCTTTGCCCTGGCCGCGCCAACCCGCGGCGCCAGTCGCGCGCCGGACACCGGCTCCTGAAGCAGGAGCCGGGTCACCTTCGCCTGACCGTCGCGCAGGAAAACAAGCAGATCGCCATGGTGGCTGGAAAAGCCATCGGCGCCGTGGGCCGTGACCTCGAATTTCGACCGTCCAGTCTCCTGAATGACCATCCGATCGCCGTCGCGTGTGACGGTGAGCACGCGGTTCGGACCCACCTCGTACCAGCCGACATAGGAATCGAGCAGCGCCGCGCCGACCTCGGCGCCCTGCCCCGACATTTCGGCGATCCGGGCGGCGCGCACGTCGCGACCGTCCTGGCGCAGCATCAGTTCGGACGGCAATCGTTCGTCGCTCACCGCCAAGGTGATCTGGCCGGCCGCCGCCGGATAGGAATAGGTTCCATCGCCCGCTGCGGACAATCGAAGCTTTCGCTGTCCGCTCAATTGCCCGAACAGATCGTCGCCTTCGCGAAAAACGGTGAAGATCGATGTTCGGCTGAACGAATAGAAGCCGACATGTTGCGGCCCGCGCGTGTCTTCTATCGTACCCGCCGCGCTTTCAATGGCCGCTCTGGACGCAGGCGATGTGCTGTAGGCGATGGTGCCGGCGGAAACCACGACGACCGGCAGGATCGCGGCGGCCGTCCAGACCCGCTTTCGCCACCCTGCCTTCACAGGTTCCGTGGTTGCGGCAAGAATGCGCTCGACGCGCGCGCGAACCGTACTCGGCCTCGCCATTTCCAGGCCCGCGGGAGCCCGCCGGACATTCTGCACCAGGTCGAGCAGAATCTCGGCGTAGGACAACCTGTCTTCCACCACCTCCAGCGCCTCGGCGTCGCTGATGATCTCGGCCAATTCAGCCAGCCGGATCAGTTGCCACCACGCCAAGGGGCTGAACCAGAACACCGCGCGATTGAGCGAGGCCAGCAGCAGCAGATAGAAATCACGGTTGGCGACGTGGGCCCCCTCATGGGCGAGCACCGCCTCGCGCTTGGGCAAATCCCAATCGACCCAGTTAGGCGGCAACAGAATGGTCGATCCGAAGGTGACGGGCCCGCCGATGACATGGCTGACGCGCACGTCCGTATGGGCGGCCCAGGGCTCGCTCATCGGCTTGGCCGCGCGGGCCAGGCGCCACGTCAAAGCGAGACCGACGACCAGCCTCAGCACCAGCAGGCCGGCCACACATAGGTAGACCGCCGTCGCGACGGTCCACCAATTGACGACCGCGTGATGCGCGCCGCGAGGGGCCACGGAGACGTCAGGCTCCGATGCGAATGACGGGCCCAGGGGCTCGAGCGGAAAACTCTCGGCGGGCCACATGTTGGCCGGCGTCGGCACCGGCAACGGGTCCAGCGTGATGGTGACCGTGGTCCAATGCATCAGCAGCGGCATCGACAATGACGCGATCAGCACCAGGGCCCAGGATGTCATATGGACGTGCGGATTTCGCACGCGGAAAAGATTCAAGCCAACCCACACCACGCTTCCGAGGATCAAGGAGCGCAGCGCCGACTCCGCCAGAATCGCCAGTATCATTTTCTCCCTCCCTTCGCTTTCGCCTTCGCGACCTGGTCGGCCAAGAGGCGCAGCTGCTTTTGATCGAGCATCGCCGTATCCACCATGCCGACCAGAACTTCCTCGACCGAACCGTTGCAGAACCAGTCGACGATGCGCTGGACGGCTTTCGCCGCCACCCGCCCACGTGGCTCGGCCGCCTGGTAGACATAGGTTCGCCCATCCACCGTGTGCGTCGTGTAGCCCTTGTCTTCCAGCCTTCGCAGCACGGTCCGAACCGTCGATTCCTTGAGCCGGCGCGACAACTGCTCGCGGACGGCCTCGGCCGTGATCGGACCGTTGGCCCAGACTAGTTGCATTACCTCTCGCTCGAGGTCTCCCAGTTCGGGCAGGCTATCGTCCATGTTGCGACCTTGCATTCTTTAGATTTCGGTAATGCTACAAATCGTAGCACATGTGGTGGATTCCGCAACGGCATCTCCACGAGTCGTCCCGGCATTCGCCGGGACGACTCGCTGAAAGGTCGCGCAAGTCCTTCCCCACGGCCCTGTGCCGCTCGGCTCCGTCACGCGGCCCTCCATTAACTCAGCAATAACTTCTCTTGGTAACGCCGCCTTGATCCGGATTCGGTAGGTATCTCCCCATGGAGACGGTGATGTCGCGAGTTCCAGTTGAAGCTGCCGGTGGATGGCACCGGCGCGCCATTTCGGCGGCGCTGCGCGCTTTGGGAATCCGGCTCGGCCCGATCCAGTACCTGATCCTGTGCGGCGGTATCCTGATCATGGCGATCGGGGCCGGCACCGTCCTGGCGGCGATCCATTACCGGGAACGCGCCATCCAGAGCACCGAGCGGGAGCTGGAGAACACGGTACTGCTGGTCACCCGCCATTTCGACGAGAAGCTCGGCGATCTGCAGGGAGTCCAGAACGACGTCATCGACCTCATCCAGACCACGCTGGCCGGCGGCAAGGACGCCTACCGGGCGACGATGTCGAGCTATGAAACTCATCAGAAGTTTCGCACCAAGCTCAATACGCTGCCCTATGTCGGCGCGCTCAATCTGTTCGATTCCGAAGGCTGGCTGATCAACAGCTCGGAGGTCTGGCCCCCGCCGCCCGTCACCACCTTCGACCGCCGCTTTTTCAGGGCGTTCAAATCCGGAACCGAAACCACGCCTTTGGTCGTCGAGCCCACCATCAGCCGCGTGACCGGCGCCTGGACCGCGGTCTTCGTGCGCAAGCTGACCAGCCCGACCGGCGAATTCATCGGCACGCTCCACCGCGGCGTCGAGCCCTCGCATTTCGAGAATTACTTTGCCTCGCTGGCGCTCGGACAATATGCGACGATTTCCATGCTTCACCGCGACGGCACCATGCTGGCGCGCTATCCCCGCGACGAGAGCCTGATCGGCCAGGACCTGTCGGGGAGCCCGATCTTCCAGTCGCTGATCCGGGCCGGCGGCCGCGCCACCGGCCGGTTCATAAGCCCGGTCGATGGCGTCGAGCGGCTCGGAGCGGCGCGGCAGCTGACCCGGTTCCCGCTCCTGATCACGGCGACGACGACCATGTCGGCGGCACTGGAGGACTGGCGCGAACAGACCAAGCTTCAATTCGCCGGCGCCGCGCTGGCGGTGCTGGTGATCGCGATCACGCTGTTTTTGATCGTTCGCGAGCTGTCGCGGCAGCACCGCGCGTCGCATGAAATGCTGGTGCAGAAATCCCGGCACCTCGACACCGCCATCGACAACATGACCCAGGGCCTGCTGCTGCTCGATGCGAACGGCCGCCTGATCGTGCGCAACCGGCGCTATCTCGACATGTTCGGCCTGTCGGGCGACGACATCAAGCCCGGCTGCCACCTGCGCGACCTGCTCACGCGCCGCCAGCAGAACGGCACGTTTCTCGGCGACATCGATGAATATTGCGCGAACTTCCTTCGCCAGGGCCCCGAGGGCACCATTCGCGAGGCGATTTTCCCGACCCCGGACGGCCGCGCCATCCAGGTGGTCTACAAGAACTCTTCCGACGGCGGATTCACCTCGACGCTCGAAGACGTCACCGAGCGCCAGCGCACCGAAGCGCGCATCACCCGCCTGGCGCATTACGATGCCTTGACCGATCTGCCGAACCGGGTGCTGTTCCGCCAGCAACTCGAAGGCAGGATCAAAGCGCTCGAGAGCGGCGAACGCTTCGCCACCCTCTATGTCGATGTCGACGAGTTCAAGGGCATCAACGATTCCTTAGGCCACCAGGCCGGCGACGAGCTGCTCAAGGCCGTGGCCAACCGCCTGCGCGACTGCGTCGGCGCCGCCGATTTCGTCGCGAGACTGGGCGGTGACGAATTCGCCATCATCCTGACCCGAGCTCAGGACGACACCAACCGCGACGATGTCGTGCCGGTGCTGGAACGGATCTATGAAGCGATCCGCAAACCCTTCGAATGTCTCGGCCACCAGATCACCACCGACGTCTCGATCGGCGTGGCGCTGGCGCCCGAGGACGGCGCCGACCTCGATCAATTGCTCAAGCACGCCGACCTCGCGATGTATCGCGCCAAGACCGAAGGCCGGCGGACCTGGCGCTTCTTCGAACGGAGCATGGAAGCGAGCGCCAGCGCGCGGCGTTCGATCGAAGCCGATTTGCGCCGGGCGATGGCCGAGGGCGGTTTTGAGCTGCACTACCAACCGGTGGTCGATCTTTCCACCAACGAGGTGACCGGCTGCGAGGCGCTGCTGCGCTGGCGCCATGCCGAGCGCGGCATGATCTCGCCCGCCGAGTTCATCCCGGTGGCGGAGCACACCGGCCTGATCATCGAGCTCGGCGAGTGGGTGCTCCATACCGCCTGCGCCGAGGCCGCGACCTGGCCGGATCCGATCCGGCTCGCCGTCAATGTTTCGCCGGTGCAGTTCCGCACCGGCACGCTGGCGCTCAAGGTCGCGAGCGCGCTGGCGGCGTCCGGCCTGCCGGCCGACCGGCTCGAGATCGAGATCACCGAGGCGGTGCTGATCCGCGACGACGACGCCGCGCTCGCGGTGCTGCACCAGCTCCGCGACCTCGGCGTCCATATCGCGCTCGACGATTTCGGCACCGGCTATTCTTCGCTGAGCTATCTGCAGCGCTTTCCGTTCGACAAGATCAAGATCGACCGCAGTTTTATTCGCGACATCACCGAAAGCGGCGGATCCTCGTCGATCGTCCGCGCCGTCGTCAACATCGCCACCGAACAGAACATGGTCACCACGGCCGAAGGCGTCGAGACGCAGCAGCAGCTCGATCTGCTGCGCGCGCTGGGTTGCAACCAGATGCAGGGATTTTTGTTCAGCCCGGCGCGGCCGGCTGGGGAGATAAGGGGGATGCTGCGGGGGGAGTCGGTCAGACAATTTGCGCTATTTTCTTGAGACCATGAACGCTCATCGCGCCGCGTTATCTCCTTCACGCGCTCGGAGTCCTTGTTCATCGTTCCAATCTTCCGATCGGACGCGCCAGACAGGCGGCGCTCAGTGACACCATCCACGTGTGGAAAAGAAACGAGAGCTTCGCTTGACCGGTCCAGTCAACGATGGTGCACTTGGCAACGTACAATGTCTTGCCAAGGATGCAGGGCGAAGACGGCGGCCTTGTTGAGCCGGGCGACGGCCTCGGGAAACATCGGCCGGGATGGCTTTGCGAGCAACGAGCTCGCTCTTTCCCCCATTGATCGATCGACATCGTCCTCAGTGCGGACAAATAGATCAGATCTATCAATACGATACTGAAACCACCGGGGATTTTGGGGTGGTACAGTTGGGTGGGTACTGCCAAGGCGCCGTTTCAGCATTGATAAACCTCGCGAATTCGCCCGCGAGTGATTTGCGTTTGTAGCAGGGTTTTGTATTCGAAAGCTAGGCTCGTCCACACGAGCGGTCTGCGAATACCTTGGGATACTTCAGGTTGACGGGTCCCCTTTTCACACCGGACCCTCGTTTCCCCCGCCCGGCCGGACCGACTTCAAAATGTTCCGGCTAAACGGGGCGGCCGCCGCCCAGCTCACGGCAGCAGATAGCGGCCGTGCGAGCCAATGGCGTCAATCTCTCGCGACCACCGTATCGTAGAGCCCGTAGTG
>JAQGJF010000215.1 GCA_028290765.1 Tardiphaga sp. | reverse complement strand
GTTCTCGCGAAGAGCGTCGTGCTGGCCCATGACGAACGCGAAGTGGCGAGAGTTTTCGAGGTCATCGAGCCTTTCACGAAAGAACTGGCGGATCACGGACGAACCCGGCGAAGCCGAAAAGCCATGTTGAAATTGCTCGGCAATGCGCTGCTGGTTCAGCACAGAGTGTCGGGCCGCGTCGCGATAGCGGAAAAACCAGATGCGTTGTGGGAGCGCCCGGATCTGGAGCGGCTCTACGCACGGCTCGAAGACGAATACGAACTCAAGGAGCGTGTCGACGCGCTCAACCGGAAGCTCGCCGTGGTGGCCGAAACGGCCAGCACGTTGGCGGACATCATCGATACGCGCCGATCCCTGCGCCTCGAAATCGTTGTCATCGTGCTGATCGCGTTCGAGGTCGTCATCACATTCTATCAAATCTACGCTGCCAAAGGCCACTGACGCGAGAACCGGTAGCGAGTTACAGCCGCGACCCTCGCGAACGCCCTCTCGGGCTTGCTCAACAACACGTGAGCAGGAGCCGCCGCGTTGTGATCGGAGCGAAGCGCACGCCGACCTATCTCTCCCTTGGCTGGGGCCCTGACAGAAGGAGAGAAGTGATGAAGAAACTTATTTTGTTCGTCACCGCATCGGTGATCGCGAGTGGAACCTGGGCCTACGCCCAGGATGCGCAACCTGCCGGCAAGAACGTGCAATTGGCGTCTTACCACCGGGTGCATCACTCCCACGGCTATGGTCGAATGGATGACCAGTCGGCGGAAGGCCGGACCAGCGGCTGAAAACGCTCGATCTCGGGATTGATGCGGACGCGTCCCGGTTCCGGCGCTTTACGAAAGCGGCGATCACCGAAGGTCGCGTTCGGCCATTTGGAACAGTTCGGCCTTCAAATAAGGCTTGCCCGTGTTCAGAAGCCACCGTTCCAACAGGCGTTGTTCATCGTCGGCGTAGCTGTTCGTTGAATCTTGCGAGATCTGAACCGTGCCATTATGCAGGTGAACCAGCCACGCATCCGTGCCTTGCCTGCATTGGACGATGAACCCGCGATATCCGAGCTTGCCCGGGAATGGCCCGGGCGCGCTTCGCGGCAACGCGGCCAACTGCTTCGTGAAGCTGTCGGCCTCGGCGCCGGTCAGACCCCAGGTCGGGTTCGGCGCGCCGGAGAAGATATCGAGTTCGACTTCACACTGCATTGCCATCGATTGGTTGTTTCCCGTCATGACCGCAACGGCCGTGCGGCTCGCTGCCGCCGGCGCGCTTGCTGTCGTCGCGCACAGCGGCACCAGGAAAGCACATACGGCACATACGGCAAGAAATAAGACCAGGTTGTGTTGGCTTGCCGATGTCGTGAACGATTCAGGCCACGAAAGCCGTGCCGTTGTTCTGGTAGAAGAAGCCGCAGAAGTCGGTGTAGGGGTCGCGGCAAATATTGTTCGGCGCATACCCTTGGCCCTGGAACTGGTAGATGCCGTGCCCACAATCGTCGGTGTAGCGGGCCGGCGTAGCGCCAGGCTTGTGTCCCCACCACCAGTTCGGCGCGCCGGTCACCAGACGGTAGAAATGGTAGTCGTTGCCCGGCCAGATCACCAGAACGATGGTCAACACGTTTGGCTCACAGCCATCCTTCCAGCCATCGGCCCGCAGACCATCGATACAGGCGCCGCAGGTCAGGGCGTTGGCCGGACGGCCGCCACGCCGGCCCGGCCGGGCATAGCGGATATCGGGCATGTGATTGCTGGCGAAACAATAGCAATTGTTGCGTGTCACATGGGCCGGATCGTTGAAGAAGTTCGCGTTGGCGCTGAACAGGTTCGTCGGGCACGCCCACCAGGTCTCGTGATGTTCCGCTTTGGGATCGTAGGGCGTATCCGGGGCAATTTCGGCTTTCGGGATCCGTTTGGGATCGACCTTGTCCTTGGGATCGGCCGGACCACGCAACAGCGGCGTGAGCCTGACGCCACGCGACACGACCTCCTGCACCTGGTCGTTCAACTGGACGCCCTGAGGGCCTGCCGTCTTGACCAGCCAATCGACGATCGGATTTTTTTTCGACGTTCCGGCGCCGAGACGAAATTCGTTGGGAAGCGGCGCGCGCCTGGCGGCCAATGCCTTGTCCCACGGCCCGTTGTCGGTCTTGATGCGTCTCACGATGAGGCCGCGATAGCCGAGGCCGAGTCGCGTGTTCAGGCTCGTTGCGGAAGAAATCTGTTTCGGATCGGCTCTCAGCCGTTCGTAGAGCGCCGCCTCCTGGCGCGGCGACAATATCCAGGTGGGATTCGGCACTCCCGAGAAAACGTCCAGTTCGACTTCCAACATGATGCTTCTCCTTGCTTGAACAAAGAAAACTTCGCCCAACGGGCGTCGGCGCATGATGCGAGGTCTGGGCTCTGCCCAACGGCGTGCGTTGCACAACCTTTAATTGTGTCGAATGATGTTCCTCGACATGCGCCGAGTCAAGCCGCCGGCGACGGCCCCACTTTATTGCGCACCTTTCAGGAAGCATGACGTCGAGCAGGTCGCTGTGACACCTCGGTCACATCTTATGCAGACGTCGACGCACTGCTTCAGGTCTTTGGGATTGTAGGGTCTGTACAGCTTCGCGGCGCATGATCCGGTCGCGCCGGTGACGTCCCCGTCCGAAGCAGGCGAACAGGAGGCTGCAGCTAGAAAAACGATCAGGCACGCAATGACGATTTTCATCGTTGCCTCGCGCGATAAGAGTGACGACCGCCCGGCTCAGCTTGGTTCCGCAGGAAATCGGGTGGCGCGTTCTCCTCTTGTCAAGAATAGCACGTCTGCAGCGAAGCCCATAGTCCGTCCCCGGAGATACGGGCGCCGATGATATTAAGGATAGCCGCGGCACTGCACGGGAGGACCAAAACAGACGCCTCCGCCTTCGCCCTATGGGCTCGGCTTGCCGAGCCGAAGCCCGCAGGGCGAAGGCTGGTAGCGAATTCTTAAGGATGAATTCTTTCCCCGCGAGCGAGCCGGCCGGGACAACCATTTCAACATTGTTGGAACGTAAGTTTTCCGGGAAAACAGTGCCTGCTCCACGGGATCAAGCCTCGATGGGTTCCGCGTGGGCATCAGGGATGGATGATGCACGCGCACGATTCGCCAGCGGTAGAGACCCCGGATTTCCTGCTGGCAGTGCTTGAGCGGGCGAACGATGCCGTGGTGATCGTCGACGGCGATCTTCACGTCAGCCACTTCAACGCGACGGCCGAGGTCATCTGGGGGCTGGATCGCGCAGCAGTGCTCGGTTGCCATGTCAGCTGTCTGGGACTCGAGGACCTGCCACAGCAGCCGGCTTCGGGTCGGATGAACGGCGACGCGATCCAGCCGCACGGCTCCGAGATCACGATCCAGCGCAAGGACGGCAGCCGGATTCGTGCCGCGCTATCGCTGTCGCGTGTCGAGGCCGGCGGGCAAAGCCGCACCATCGCATTCGTTCGCGACATCTCCACCGAGTTCGAACGACGGGAAAGGATAGCGCTGCTCACATCGGTCGCCGACCGGACCAGCCGCGCCGTCGTCGTCACCGATCGCGACCACAGGATCGTCTATACCAACGCCGCGTTCGCCGGCATGTTCGGCTACTCGCCCGACGAAGCGAAGGGGCGGCAGGCGACCGAGCTCATGGTGGGCCGCGATACCGACCGCAGGACGCTGGCCAGGTTGCGACGCTGGATCGGTGTGGAAAGCGGCGGCGAGGAGGACGTTCTCGCCTACGACAAGAACGGCGACGAGATCTGGATCTCGGCCAACGTCAAGGCGTTCCGCAACGCCCGCGGCCGGGTCAAGTATATGTTCGCGCTTTTGACCGACATCACCGAGACCCGCCAATTGCGGTCGCTGCAGCAGCTGATCATGAGCGCGCTGGCCGATGAAATCCCGATTACGGAAATCGCCGATCGACTTTGCCGGCGTGTCGAGGAGATCGCGCCCGACGTCGTTTCCTCGCTGCTGCACATCGACGCCGGCGGATTGGTTCATCCGCTCGGCGGGCCAGGCCTTCCCGAAGACTATTCCCGGGCGCTGGATGGCGTCGCCATCGGTCCGGATATCGGCTCCTGCGGCTCCGCGGCCTATTACGGCAACGCGGTGCTGGCGATGGATATCGACACCGATCCGCGCTGGCAGCCGTTCAAGACCCGGCCGCTCGAGGTCGGTTTGCGCGCCTGCTGGTCGACACCGATCAAGGCCAAGGA
>JAQGJF010000263.1 GCA_028290765.1 Tardiphaga sp. | reverse complement strand
TCCAGCACATCGCCTGCGGCGTGCAGGATATCTACCGCACCGTCGAGCAACTGCGCGCCGACGGGCTGCCCTTCATGCCGGCGCCGCCGGAAACCTATTTCGAGAAAATCGACGCGCGGCTGCCGAAACACGGCGAGGACGTCGAACGGCTGCAGCGCAACGGCATTTTGATCGACGGCGAGGGCGTGGTCGAAGGAGGCCTCACCAAAGTGCTGCTGCAGATCTTTTCCGCCAATGCGATCGGCCCGATCTTCTTCGAGTTCATCCAGCGCAAGGGCGATGACGGATTCGGCGAAGGCAATTTCAAGGCGCTGTTCGAATCGATCGAGGAAGACCAGATCAGGCGCGGCGTACTGACGCTGAAGGGCGCGGCGTAGGGCGACCGGTACCACCTCTCGTTCGTCATGCCAGGGCATAGCCGTCCGAAGGACGGCGTCGCTTCCGCTCGCCTATGCCCGGGCATCCACGTCTTTGCGGCGTAGCTACCGTCGCTACCGTCCCGTCGCCCACTCCTTCGCGACGCCCGCCAGGTCCACCGTCACCGTCGGCCGTATCGCTGAAGGCGTCCGCGAAAACCGTGGCGCTGGCGCTGGCTGCACCACGCCGTCATGGCTGACAAAAACCTTGCGTTCGGCCATGTGCGGGTGATCCGGCGCCTCGGACAGTGACAGCACCGGCGCAAAGCAGACGTCGGTGCCCTGCATGATGGCGCACCATTCGTCGCGGGTTTTGGTCTTGAACACCGCGGTCATTTTCTCTTTCATCGCCGGCCAGTTCCGGGCGTCCATCTGACCGTCGTAGATATCGTCGTCGAGACCGGCGAGCCTGCGAAGCTCGGCGTAGAACTGCGTCTCGATCGAACCCAATGATACGAACTCGCCGCACTTGCACGCATAGGTGCCGTAGAAATGCGCGCCGCCGTCGAGCAGATTGCCTTCGCGGCCGTCCTTCCAGCGCCCGATCGCGCTGAGTTCGCAGAACAGCGACATCAAGGACGCCGCGCCGTCGCACATCGCGCAATCCACCACCTGGCCCTGGCCGGATCGCTGCGCCTCCAGCAATGCGGCGAGAATGCCGACCACCAGATAGAGCGCGCCGCCGCCATAGTCGCCGACCAGATTGAGTGGCGGCACCGGTTTGTCGTTGGCGCCGATGGCATGCAGCGCCCCGGTCAGCGCGATGTAATTGATGTCGTGGCCGGCGGCGTTGGCCAGCGGACCGGACTGTCCCCATCCGGTCATGCGGCCATAGACCAAACGCTGGTTGCGCTTGAGCAGCACGTCGGGGCCGAAGCCGAGCCGCTCCATCACGCCGGGCCGATAACCCTCGATCAGGGCGTCGGCGCCGTCGAGCAGGTCAAGCACCTGCGCGACGCAGGCCTTGTCCTTGAGATCGGCGATGATCTGCCGCCGGCCGCGCATCATCACTGCGCCGCGCAGGCCCTGTTTCTGCTCGCCGCGCGTCAGGGTGACGACGTCGGCGCCCATGTCGGACAGCATCATCGACGCGAACGGGCCGGGCCCGAGGCCGGCAAATTCCACGATGCGCACGCCAGCGAGCGGGCCGCTGGCCCGTCGTTGTGGGGTTGATGACATTTGAGCGGTAGCTGTGCCTTGCACCTTGTGTTTCCCATATCGTGTTGGTTCGCCAGCGGCGAACGTCGATTGAGGGAAACTTTCTATGCTGACGGGGTGAAGGGCAAGCGGCTTTTGGCGAGTGGCGTGCGGCGCACAAAACTCGCAACGAGTCATCCCGGCGAAAGCCGGATCCAGACCCCCTGGCTTTCCTTGTTACGGAAGGCATCGCAATGCCCTAACGAGACGCCAGGGGTTCTGGGTCCCGGCTCAAGGCCGGGACGACTCGGTTCACCCCGCTTCCGTCACCGCGCGCTGCGCCATCACCTTGATGAGGTTGGCGCGGTAGGCAGACGATCCGTGGATGTCGGCGATCAGCCCATCGGCGGAAATGGTGATGCCGTCCAGCGCCGAGGCAGACCAGTTGGCTTTCAGCGCAGCTTCGATCGCAGGCACCCGCATCACGCCGTTCTGCGAAGCGCCGGTGGCGGCGACGCGGACGTCGCCGGCCTTGTTTTTCACGACGAACACGCCGGTCAGTGCGAAACGCGACGCCGGATGGCGCATCTTTGAATAGGCCGCCTTGGCCGGAATCGGAAATGAGACCGCGATGATGATCTCGCCGTCTTCCAGGGCCGTGGTGAACAGGCCCTTAAAGAAATCGTCGGCGGCGATCGCGCGCTTGTTGGTCTTGACGGTGGCGCCGAGCGCCAGCACGGCGGCGGGATAGTCCGCGGCCGGATCATTGTTGGCGATGGAGCCGCCGATGGTGCCGCGATAGCGCACCTGCGGATCGCCGAGCATCGAGGTCAGATGCACGATGGCGGGGATTGCCTTCTTGGCATCGGCGCTCTGGGTGATGTCGAAATAGGTGGTCGCGGCTTTGATGGTCAGCGCGTCGGCGGAAAGCTCGATGCCGACCAGCTCCTTGATCCGCCCGAGATCGATCACGTCGGACGGCGCGGCAAGCCGCTGCTTCATCACCGGGATCAGCGTATGTCCGCCGGAGAGATATTTGGCGTCGGCCCCCTTGGCGAACAGCGCCGCGGCCTCGTCGACGCTGGAGGGGCGATGATAAATGGTCTCATACATGGTTCATCTCCCTTTATGCGTTGCCATGAATCGCGTGCCACACCCGGTCGGGTGTCGCCGGCATTTCGAGCTTGTTGTTGCCGATGGCGTCGGTAATGGCGTTGATGACGGCGGCCGAAGAGCCGATCGCGCCGGCCTCGCCACAGCCCTTGACGCCGAGCGGATTGCCCGGACATAGCGTCGGGGTGTGGGACAGTTTGAACGACGGCAAATCGTCGGCGCGCGGCATGGCGTAGTCCATGAACGACGCGGTGACGGGCTGGCCGTTGTCGTCATAGACCGCGATTTCGAGCAGCGCCTGGCCGATGCCCTGGGCGAGGCCGCCATGGACCTGTCCTTCGACGATCATCGGGTTGATCAGCCGTCCGAAATCGTCAGCGGCGACGAAATTGACGAAGGAGGTCTTGCCGGTGCCGGCATCGACCTCGAGCTCGCAGATGTAGGTGCCGGCCGGGAAGGTGAAGTTGGTCGGATCGTAGAACGCGGTTTCCTTCAAACCGGGCTCCATGCCGTCGGGCAGATTGTGGGCGGTGTAGGCCGCGAGCGCCACCATCGGCAGCGCGATCGACTTGTCGGTCCCGGCGACCTTGAACTCACCGTTCTCGATGATGATGTCGCCTTCCGACGCCTCGAGCTGATGCGCGGCGATCTTCTTCGCCTTGGCCTCGACCTTCTCCATCGCCTTGATGATGGCGGTGCCGCCGACCGCAATCGAGCGCGAGCCATAGGTGCCCATGCCGAACTGCACCTTGTCGGTGTCGCCATGGACGATCTGGACCTGGCTGATCGGTATGCCGAGACGCTCCGAAATCAATTGCGCGAAGGTGGTCTCGTGGCCCTGGCCGTGGCTGTGCGAGCCGGTCAGGACCTCGATGGTGCCGACTGGATTGACGCGGATTTCCGCGGATTCCCACAGGCCGACGCCGGCACCGAGACTGCCGACCGCTTTGGACGGCGCGATGCCGCAGGCCTCGATGTAGCAGGACACGCCGATGCCGCGCAGTTTGCCTTCCTGCTTCGCCTTCGCCTTGCGGGCCGGGAAGCCGGCATAGTCGATCGCCTTCATCGCGGCGTCGAGCGAGGCGCCGAAATCGCCGATGTCATAGGCCATGATGACCGGGGTCTGGTGCGGAAACTGCGTGATGAAATTCTTGCGGCGCAGTTCGGTCGGATCGACCTTCAACTGCCGCGCCGCGGTCTCCATCATGCGCTCAACGAGGTAGCTTGCTTCCGGACGGCCCGCGCCCCGGTACGCATCGACCGGCGTGGTGTTGGTGTAGACGCCCATCACCTCGGCATAGATCGCGGGGATGTTGTACTGGCCCGACAGCAGCGTGGCGTAGAGATAGGT
>JAQGJF010000198.1 GCA_028290765.1 Tardiphaga sp. | reverse complement strand
ATACCGGCGAGCGGCCAAAATGCCGCACCACAAAGCGAAAACCCCGCCTGGGGGGAAGCGGGGCTTTCTTTGGAATGAGCGTCGGGGTGTCGCTCGCAAGGTCAATGCGGAGGTGCGACATTCGTTCCGCAAAAATCTAAGCCCGCCGAGGTGTCAGCGGGCTTATTCGGAACAGAGCGCTCGCTCACTCCTCCAGGCGCTTCTCCAACGCGGCGCGTGTCCTGGCCAGCGTCTGCAGGCAATAGTCTTCCCGGTCTCGCTCGAATTTCTGCTGATGGGCCTTGAAGCTCGCCACGCGCTGTTTGATTTCCTCCCGGGAGGTGGCCCGCCACTGCATCGGTGCGAAAGGCGGCGTCAGCCGCAGCGGCTGCTCGGGCGCATCGAGTTTTTCAACCGGCTTGATAGGCTCTGGCTCGGCGTTGATGGCCTTTGGCGCTGCCTGGATGGGCGCCCGGATCGCGTCGACCGAAGGCGAGACAAGTGCCTTGGTCTGCCTGATGAGATCTTCGAGATCTTTTTTCCACTGCATGACGGCATACCCCAACCGTTGATCGTCCTCCCATTCGAGGAAGCGGTCAAGAAAAAGACACAATATCGGCAAGTCGACAGTGGATAACTCGACTGGTGTTTTCGTACCACCGAACTCTGTTCCGCCGCCGGAAAACAGCAACGCCACCAGAGCGGAATATATTCGCTCGGTGGCGTTGTGCTAATTACTGGGCCCTGAAATCCCCCAGCACAAATAGGTCTGCGCGAGCCGCCGAAGGTTCAAACGATTTTTGATTTTTTTTGGAGTAGGCAGGAAGCTTCGTCCGGGTGGCGGTGCCTTGCGGGTTCCATCTAAAGCAAAGGGTTGGTCAGCCAGGTCTCCGGCCAGAACCGGTTCCCGACCCATCCGAGCGCTGCCGCCACCGTGAAGAAGATAAGGGCGGTCGGGATGATATCGTTGAGGTCGAAGGCCCAGGCCACAAGGTCGCCCCCGAGATGGGCCGACAGTCCCGCGATCCCGATGCCGATCATGAACAGCACGAGCTGACAGATCCAGATGGTGATTTCGCGCAGTATCATCATGGGAAAACGGGTAACCGCGGCGTCGGCCGGTTTCCGTGATGTGGGTCACCAAACCGCGCGCGGAGGTGTGCGTCGCCGAGCTTCGCTAACGGCAAGGCCAGGCTTCATAAAACGCCAGCATGGCGACGCGCACAAAATCCTGGTTCATCCGCTCCGGATGGCCGTCCATGAACTTGGTGATGACCTTGATTTGCCCAACCACGGTCGTTTCACTCGGGACGCAATGCCGCATGCTTTCCTGGATCAAATCGTTCAGGAGGGCGATCGCCTGGACCGCGCCGATGCACTTGCCGGCATTGGCGGCTTGGATGATGTCGGCGGGGCGGGTGGCGTCGGCGATCACCCGGCAGCCGGGCTCGAAGGCTTTGGCGGAATAGGGGGTGCCGGAATAGGGGCTCTCGGCGAAGGCGATCGAGCTCAAGGACATGAGCAGGACAAGCGCCCCGAGCAATCGGCGTATCATTTCGGTTTTTCCTGTGAGATCCGATCTTTGGTCGATCGGCGCGGGGAATAGTTCAATTCGGAGGGGCGGGACCCTTCAACGCGCCGACGATTCGCGGAGGTCAAGATTTGACGGAATCGCCCGGTAATGCATCCTTGCGGCATGCTGTCGCGTGTTAAAACCTATTTCAAGGGCTCTCGGCTGGTTCGGATGAGCAGCGGCACCTATTGCCTGGTGCGCGATCTCGGGCTGGTGAAGGGCGGCAAGGGTCTTCGGCACCACGAGACGCTGATGACGTTCAGCCTCAAAGGGCTGTGGTCGAGAAGCCGCGGGCTTCCCGCCGAACCGTTTCATGGCTCCGGCAACGCCGATCCGATTTCGGACACAGGAACCCATCTTTGAGGCGGGGCTTGATCTGGCGCCACGTCCATCTTCACGCGCCCGAACAGGCCGATATCATAGGCTGATGATGTGCACGGCCATCGCGAGCACCATCGCGATGCTGATCGCCACGATGATCAGGAAGAATTTTCCCATCGACATCTCCGAAGCGCACACGCCGGGAACGGGTTAGATGTTAGCGCGTACCGATGCGTTGGTGTCGCAGCAAGAGACCGGCAAAATAGCTGCGTCCATCGTTCCCCGTTACGGCCGGTTGTCACCCGGCGTGTACGGACATCCAACGCTCAATGGCAGATTTGGTTCAGCGCGCAGCGGGTCCCAAACGTGTGATCTGTTGCACAGATTCGAACCTACACTTCAGTCACGGTGGGACAAACGGAGGGATTGGCGATGGTTGTTCTGGTCGACTGCCTGATTTTCGCAAGCATGATGTTCATCTTCCTGCTGCCGATCAACGATCGGAAAACCGCGTGGATGAAACTGACGGTCGGCAGCAGCCTGTTCGCGCTGCTGGCGGGTTTGGTCGTCGGCCCTCACTTGCTGCATTGACGAGGTCGGGCGCGGTCGCAGGTCGTCATTGTCGTCCGCGAGGACGTACCGGAGCGGGACGATCTCAAGTCAAATCGGCATCACCAACTCCGTCATTGCGAGG
>JAQGJF010000185.1 GCA_028290765.1 Tardiphaga sp. | reverse complement strand
GTACCGGGAATTTGGTACTGGCCTAGTTCGACCCCAGTGGCCGTTTTGATTTATCTGCATCTCATGTCCGACAACCCCGAAGCAGCCAGGCTCCGAAAACAAGCCGAGGAATGTCGCCTGCAAGCGGAGAAGGCGGTAAGCCCGCTCGACAAGGAAGCATGGGTCCGGGTCGCGGAGGAATGGCTTAAGTTGGCGCTGTCAACGGACGGCCGAAGGCCTTGATTCGGACAACCCTCGGCTCATATTTTGAAAATGAGCCGCGATCATTGGGTTGAAACCCTCAGATGTAGCCGCTGTAAAAAGACCGGGATTGCCCAGCTTTCGACTGCGGATCCCGCGTCTTGGACCGTGCAAGTGGACAGCATCCCGGCGGACTTTAAAGTCGTTGAATCCAATATTGCTTTCAACTTTTACTGCGCTGTATGCAACAGGCCTGCCGACCTGTAGCGAGGCCGCCTCAGTTGGCGGCCTCTTTCATGTGAACGTCCTCGAACAGCCCACCAATCAACCGCATCAATTCCTGCTGACCCTGATCGTGCTCCGCAAGGAAGTCCGCGATGTCGATCTCGTCGGTGTGAATGCCGTA
This sequence comes from Tardiphaga sp., assembly GCA_028290765.1. The sequence goes on along the minus strand of JAQGJF010000185.1, from coordinate 2,494 downwards.
ACCGGACCCCCGCATGTCGCCGCGCTTTTCTTCATGCTCGACGAACAGCCGCTTTCTGTCGGTGTCGAACACCAGGCGCCAGCAGTCCTCGTCGGCGCCGTCGCTGCGCTGGTAGAGCGGCCTTCTCAAATGGGGCATGACGATCTCCCTGTCGGTGCGGGCTCGGCGCCGAGCCTATCACAGCCGTGGCGGGTGCGCGGAGGGTGTCCGCCGCACAAGAAGCGGCCCCGGCACATGAGGCGCCGGGGCCGGAAAGTCTGCGTGAGATATCGGGCCAAACGCCGATCGGACGCTTTCGTTCCGAGGCCAAGAACAAAACCGGCCGTGCGCCGCTGGAGCATTTCCAGCCCTGTTGACGCATTTGTGCGTCATGGCCGGGCCTGTCCCGGCTATAATGAACGCGGCTGCCTGGAAATCTCAAGAATCGGAAATCTCAAGGCTCCGCCGGTAACGCATTTCCGCCCCTTTCGGACCCGATCCTCCAGCTGCCGCAAGCGACTGCCAAATTTCGCGTTCGAGGATGACGCGCCAGATGAAACGATTGATTGGTCCGATGTTGCTGATCGCCACCGCGGGCACCGCGCTCGGCGAGCCGCTGGATCGGCGCTTCGGGCCCGACCGGGAACGCGGCTACCGTTCCGAGCGCGAATCCGATGCGCCCGAGCGCGGCTTCAAGAATCTCGATCGCGCCAACTTTCTCAAGGGCAAGCCGGCGGCGGAGGCCGACGCGGAGGTGGCCCGACCCGATCTGCAACATCCACCCACGATCGGGATGCAGAAGTAAACGCGGAAGCAGCTGTTCACGCCGGCCCGAACGTTGCCAACAGGAGGACTGACGATGCGCGCGCTTTTCATGCTCGTGGCGGTCTTGTCGCTGGCGCCGCCGCCGGCCCACGCCGATCCCGCGCTCGAGGCCCGGGTGCTGCGCCTGGAGGCGCAGGTGAAGGCGCTTCAGGAAAGCCTGAAAAACGCGCTGTCGGCGGAGCGGGTGTACAGCATCAAGGCCAACGGCCAGCCGGACTCCTGCCTGTCGTCGGGAAGCGCGGAGGCTGCCGCCGCCAAGGCCGAGGTGTTCGTCGGCAAATGCGGCCCAGCCGATCAACGCAACTGGAAACTGCAGCCGGCCCAGCCATAAGGCTTTCCGGGGTCTTTCGGGCCGGCCTCGCGACGACCGGGCGCGTCAGGCTCGCAGGCCAAGGATGCGGTGGGCTTCTTCCGGCGTCATCGCGCTGATCGCGGCTTCGCTGTAACCCAGCTCGCGCAGCTGCTGCTTTTGCGCCAGCGTGATCATGAACGACGCCTGCGCGCCCGCCTCCGCGATCCACCATGATTTCGGCGGCTCGCCGGTCATGTCGCGCCGGTCGCGCGTTCAGACGCCATTTGCATTCAAGTTTGGCGCATTCAAGTTTTAGCGGTGCTCTGGAGCTGGTCGAATTCGGTCGAAGGATAGACGCGCCCGTCCGGCGTCGTGATCTGGACATCCCAGCATCCGTCCGCGATCAACTCGGCCGCCTTCTTGACAGCGGCCGCGGTGGTATCGCGGCGCAGCGAAATGCTCCCGGACGTATCGGTTCCCTGAATGGCGAATGGCATAGCGCCTCCTGCTTTTTGCCGAGCCTAGCACGGCTTGGCGCCGACGCGAGCGCCCAAATCGAACCCAAATCGAACCCAAATCGAACCCAAGTCGAACCCAAGTCGAACCCAGGTCGAACCAGGTCGAACCAGGTCGAATTTGACGTGGAATTCGACGTCGAATTTGACACGGTTTGCATTCGCGCGGGGCTGCCGGGATCCCACGTTGCACCATGGGGCCAGGCCTGATTCTCCCGGGACACCGGGAGATCGAAAACCCGGTAAAGTCACGTGGTATTCCCTTCTCAAATAAAAGTGTACGATTCGCACATCATTATTTCGATGAGGCCGCCGCCGGGTTGAAAGTATCGCGTTCCCGCCTGTTGCAGAGGGAGCACCATGCCGACGCCTACCTGCGCCCAGTTCCAGACCACCAAAATTCCATGCCTGACTTGCGGCCAATTGATGGGGTTGACTCTCATCGAGCCCGGCGGCCGTCCGCATTTCGAACTGCGCACTTATGCCTGCGTCCCCTGCGCCAGCGGCGAGAGTTTTTTGATGGCGATCAAGGCGCTCGATGCGGGCGCCCGGTTCTGATTCAATCAGAACCGATCAGGCTCCAGCAGGCATCGTTCTCCCGACCGGCCGCGGACGTCGAAAACAAAGCCGTCAGCGGCGTTGCCGTGGCGGCATAACCCCGTGTTTCTACGAGCCGAATCGACGCACAATTTTGACGATTTCCGGTGCTGATATTGCGCCCGGATCCGGCTCTGCCGGGCCGCGTTCGATTGATCGGATTTTGCTGTATGTCGTCTGCCAGCGTTGTCCAGCCTCCGGTTTGCGAGCACTGCGCCGCGGCCATGAAGTTTGTGGGCAAGCTGCCGAGCGTCCTGCATCGTCCGGAAGTCCGGGTGTTCCGCTG
>JAQGJF010000181.1 GCA_028290765.1 Tardiphaga sp. | reverse complement strand
CACGGCTTGAGGGCGAGCCCGCCAAAGGCGAGGCGCGCCGACTGGATACGGCCGCCGGGGGCGTCGACAATGGCGGCGACCGAGACCAGCGCAAATGCGTAGGAGGCGCGGTCGCGAACCTTGCGGTAGATCTGGCGCCCCGGCGGCGGCGGCGGCAGCGTCACCGCGGTGATGATCTCGCCGGACTTGAGCGCGGTTTCGATCTGCGGTGTGTTGCCGGGCAGCCGATGAAAATCGGCGATCGGGATGGTCCGCGCATCGCCCTTGGCATCGACGGTTTCCACCTTGGCGTCCAGCGCCCGCATCGCCACCGCCATGTCGGAAGGGTTGGTCGCGATGCAGTGGTCGCTGGTGCCGAGGATGGCGTGAATGCGGTTGAAACCGGCCAGCGCCGCGCAACCCGAGCCCGGCTGGCGCTTGTTGCAGGGTTTCGTCACGTCGTAGAAATAATAGCAGCGCGTCCGCTGCAGCAGATTGCCGCCGGTGGTGGCCTTGTTGCGCAGTTGGGCGCTGGCGCCTGCCAGCAGGGCCCGGCTCAACACCCCGTAGCGCAGCCGTACGCGCGCGTCGGCCGCGAGTTCGCTGTTGCGGACCATCGCGCCGATGCGCAACCCGCCGTCCGGCATATCCTCGATGTTGTCCAGCGGCAGACGGCTGATATCGATCAGTTCCGATGGGGTCTCGACCTGCAGTTTCATTAGGTCGAGCAGGTTGGTGCCGCCGGCAATGAGTTTTGCGCCGGCCTTGGTGGCAGCAGCGGCGGCCTCCGCGGACGAATTGGCGCGTTGATAGGTGAAAGCTCTCATGTCGGCGCTCCTGCGGCCTGCTGGATGGCCGCCACGATGTTCGGATAGGCCGCGCAGCGGCAGATGTTGCCGCTCATCCGTTCGCGGATTTCGACGTCGGTGAGTTTGGGCTGTGCCTGTGCCAGGTCTTCGGTGACATAGCTCGGCATGCCGGAGCGGCTTTCGCTGAGCATTCCCACGGCGGAGCAGATCTGGCCCGAGGTGCAATAGCCGCACTGAAAGCCGTCGTGCTCGACAAAGGCCGCTTGCAGCGGGTGAAGCATCTCGCCATAGGCGAGGCCTTCGATGGTCGTGACGGATTGTCCATCATGCATCACTGCCAGCGTCAGGCAGGAGTTGATGCGCCGTCCGTCGATCAGCACCGTGCAGGCGCCGCATTGACCGTGGTCGCACCCCTTCTTGGATCCGGTCAGCGCGAGGTGCTCGCGCAAGGCGTCCAGCAGGGTGGTTCGGGGATCCAGGTTGAGAACGTGCGAACGGCCATTGATCTCAAGCTCGACCGTTACCGGAACGGGGGCTGGCTCGGCGCCTTCGATCGGGCTGGCGGCGAGAGCTGCATGGGGAAGCGCGGTCAGCAGCAGCGCGGTGGTTCCGGTCTCGATCACCGTGCGTCGGGTAACTTGCAAAAATTGATCCTTGTCGTCCATGACGGCTCCGTGTTGGCCATTTCGATGAAGGTGCTTTTCACGTCCTGCTCACGACCAGCTATCGTCGGGAAGATTGACGACGATCGGTGTGGCAGTGCTCCGCACCACAACCCATCGAAACGGTTTCAGCTTCGACGGATTGATTTCCATGTGCGGCAGGAAGGCAGGAACATGAATGAAGTCGCCGGCCTTCGCGGTTGCGGAGAATTCTCCTTTTGCTCCCCAGCGAACCTTGCAGATGCCGGACAGGACATAGGCGATCGTCTGCTGCTCTCCGTGATGATGAATTCCAGTACTGGCTTCCGGTTCCACCTCGAACAGGCCGGCCCACAGCGCCGATGTGATTCCAAGTTCCGGCGCGATCGCGGCCGAACGTTTGGAACCCGGTGTCTGTGCGGTTGCCTGATCGAAGTCGGCGTGACTGACAATTCGTACGGAAGGAAAGGGGCTCATGGATTCGCCAATGGCTTGGGGGACCGCAGTGTTGATCGATGTTCCGGACCGAAGCTTCGATATCGAAGCGCGTCCTGGTGACATCCAACAGCTGGTGAGGTGCCGAGCTCTACGCGACTAAATTGCCGTTTAGAAAAATCACGTCGAATTGAGGGGGCAGGTCAGGCCTTCGAGTTCGGCCTCGCATCGTCGAACGGAGCTGCTTCAATCAAGACCGCGGCGATAGCAGCTCGGAGTTTGGCCGGTCAGCCTGTGAAAGGCAGCGGTGAACGTGCTGGTTTCGCTGAAGCCGACCTTGAGTGCGATCGCGGTGACGGACAATTCGCGGTTCGCCAATAGCTGCTTGGCCCGTTCGATTCGGCGGGTGGCGTGGTATCGGTGCGGGGGCACTCCGAAGGAACGCTTGAACGATCGGGAGAAATGATACGGGCTTAGCTGCGCCAGCTCGGCGAGGGTGGTGAGCGGGATGTCGTCGGTGACATGCTCCTCGATATAGCCGGCCACCCGCTTTTGCTGCCAGCCCGCCAGGCCGCCACGACTGGCCGGCTCGTGGCGGTCGGTGCTGCCGTTGACGCGAACGAGTTCATGCATCAGCACGATGCCGAGCGCTTCGGCATATTGCCGGGGCATCGAGCCCGGATTGTCAACCTGCGCCTTGAGCTTGAGAGCGGTCTCCCAGAGGTCGCGATCGTTGAAGAACAGGCGCGGCTTGAACTCGATCTCGTCGAACCGCAGTTCCGGATCGGCCAAGCCGCGCGGATCGATGTAGAAATAGGTGATACGCGTCAGCGCACGCGGTTTCTGCCATCCGCGGAAGTCATGTCCGGCCGGCACGAAGGTCAGCTTGTGCGTGAAATCCCGCAAGGTCGATCGCGGTAGCCCCTCGACGAAGGTCTCCCCGTCGTAGCGCTCCGCGAGCTCGGCTGCGATGAGCAGATGGCAGGGAGCCCGGAATCCATAATCGAACGGCGCGTGCCGGATGACCTGGACCGTCTCGACGTGCATGCCCGACCAAACCGCGGAATGGCGCCTGACGATCTCAGGCGGTGAAATGTCGACCATCGAGCGGGATTCAGGGTTTCGCGGCAGCTGCGGGCGATATTCGGCGACCGGTGCGGGGACGGGCACGACAGCAGCGGATGGATTGAAGGACGTTTCGGCGAAACTGGCCATTGTTCGATCCCGTTGGACTGCCGTGATGCCGGATTGGCCCGGTCGGTCCTAGTATGGCGATCACGCCAAAGCGCCGTCGGCTGTGCTCACGCCGAGTTGAAACGCGACTGTCACGATTGTTTGAAGCGCGCGTGTTTTCCAGCGTTTCGGGCCAGGCGGTCGGAGACCGTGAATCGGCGCAAGATCAGGCCAATTGCAGCAAGCAGGGCAAAGTCAGTGTACCGGCGGGTCGCTACGTTCGAGTCACGCAACACTGGCACAGTGGCAGCAATTCCCCCGCAGGCGGCGCGTTGCCGGGCGAACGACTGTCGGAAGGACACGCATCATGGCATTTGCGGCACGCGCGTTATCTTGACGCGTGTCGGCGCAGGAAGGAACACGAAACGTGGGAATTGGTCACCTCGATGATCGCACTTGCTCGCTTGATCAAATTAGCGGTGTGTCTCGGCTTCCTGAGCCAGGCAACGTCCATATCCGCGCGTGCCAGCTCGTTCGAGGATGAGGTATGGAACGCCGGAAATATCGATGGACTACCCCCGGAGGTCCGAAGCGCGCTGACGCGAATGTGTGGAGCTGACGTGGCGGCGCAACGCTATTTCGCCGGCTATTACGGAAATTCGGAATTTCTCGTCTTGCACTTCGGACGCCTTCGTTGCGGCGACCGTCATGCCATCTGTTCCCAAGGACGATGCCTGCATCAGGTTTACGCCAAGGAAGGCGATCGATACCACCTGGTGAAAAGCTATTACGGTCCGGACGATTGATCGCTTCGGACGCGCCTGATCTTGTGACGATACCGACCTTGTCCGCACTCTTCGCGCGGCCGCTCGAAGGATGGCGACGCCCGTCTCGGGATAAGGCCGGAGCTGGATTCATCAATCCTGGTGCCGTCGGCCGCACTCACGCCGAGTTGACACGCGACTGTCACCATTGTTTGGAGCTCACGTGTCCTCTGCAACTTCGAAGCAGGAGGCGAGTATTCCGTCCCGGCCGATTTGCCGGCGCGATGCCAAGAAAGAGAATGGGCGCAAGAACGCGTCAGTCGCAGCAAGAACGGCAAAGCCGATGTACCGGCAGATCGCTACGTTCGATCCAACCCCGGTTGCTGCCGGCTTGGGATCGCTTCCCAGGATCGGTCCGACCGCGGGGATTCGCTGAGAGGGTCTGCGCGCAGGCGGATGGCGTCGCCTCGCCCGCAGAAAATCAGCACATCGAAACTAGGCTCGGGCTCCGACCCAAAGGAAATTGCCGATGTCTTCCAATTCCAATCGTGGCGTGGTTTACCTTAAACCAGGCAGCGTCGAAGTTCAGAAGATCGACTTTCCGACCTTCCGCAATCCGGCAGGAAAGACGATCGACCACGGCGTCATTCTCAAGGTCGTCACGACGAATATCTGCGGCTCCGACCAGCACATGGTCCGCGGCCGCACCACGGCGCCGGCCGGCATGGTGCTCGGACATGAGATCACCGGCGAGGTGATCGAGAAAGGCCGTGACGTCGAGTACCTCGGGATCGGCGACCTGGTATCGGTGCCTTTCAATGTCGCCTGCGGCCGCTGCCGGACCTGTCGCGAAGGCGACACCGGCGTCTGCCTTCATGTCAACTCCGACCGCGCCGGCGGCGCCTATGGTTATGTCGATATGGGCGGATGGATCGGCGGCCAGGCCGACTACGTCATGGTGCCCTATGCCGATTTCAACCTTCTGAAGTTTCCGGACAGGGAGCGGGCGATGGAAAAGATCCGCGATCTGACCTGCCTCTCCGATATCCTGCCGACGGGATTTCATGGCGCCGTCACCGCCAAGGTCGGCGTCGGATCGACAGTCTATGTCGCCGGCGCGGGACCGGTGGGGCTTGCCGCCGCGGCGTCCGCGCGCATTCTCGGCGCGGCAGCCGTGTTGATCGGGGACATGAACAAGGAGCGGCTCGCCCACGCCAAGAACGTCGGTTTCGAGCCGATCGACCTTACCCGACACGACCGGCTGGGCGAACTCGTCGCCGACGTCCTGGGCGTTCCGGAAGTCGATTGCGCAATCGACTGCGTCGGCTTCGAAGCCAAGGCGCAGGGAACAGACGGCAAGGTCGTCGAGGCGCCTGCTGTCGTACTGAACAGCCTGATGGAAATCACCCGGGCAGCCGGTGCGATCGGCATCCCCGGCCTCTATGTGACCGACGATCCCGGTGCCAGGGAGCAGGCAGCCAAAAACGGCAACCTCAGTCTGCGCCTCGGTCTGGGCTGGGCAAAATCCCACAGCCTCCATACCGGCCAGACGCCGGTGCTGAAATACAACCGGCAACTCATGCAGGCGATACTTTGGGACCGACTGCCGATCGCCAAGATCGTCAATGTCAAAGTGATCGATCTCGAGCAGGCGCCGGAAGGCTACAAATCCTTCGATGCGGGGGTCGCGAACAAATTTGTCATCGATCCGCACGGGCAACTCCCCAGGGCGGCCTGAAAGCGGAATCAATCCCCGGCAAGCGGGCCTTGCCGGGTGAATTACGATCAGGCTCATTCAAAGGAGAGCGCAATGGCATTTGTGGCCGAAAAGACATTCTCGGTTGAAGGTATCCGTATTCCCGACACCAGCCTCGCCCGTGGGATCACAGAGCTTGTCCGGGATACCGAACCGGCGCTGCTGTTCCACCATTCGAGTCGCGTCTATTACTGGGGCGCGCTTGCCGGAATGCGCCGTGGTCTCAAATTCGATCGCGAACTGCTCTATGCGGGCGCGATGTTTCACGACATGGGCCTTACGCCTGCGCACAGCAGCGACCACGAGCGTTTCGAGGTCGACGGTGCGAATGCCGCCCGCGACTTTCTTCGTGCTCACGGTATTGCCCAGAATGACATCGATACGGTCTGGACGGCGATCGCCCTGCACACGACGCCGGGGATCCCACAGCACATGCACCCCGTCGTCGCTCTGGTGAGGGCCGGTGTCGAGATGGACGTGCTGGGGCTGAGCTATGCCGACTACAGCGACGCCGAGCGCGAGGCTGTCGTGCACACCCATCCGCGGACCCCACATTTCAAGGAAGACATCATCCAGACGTTCTACGACGGCATCAAGCACAAGCCCGACACGACATTCGGCAACGTCAAGGCCGACGTGCTGGCGGACAAGGACCCGGCTTTCCGGCGCGGCAATTTCTGCAGCGTGATCCGTGGATCGGCCTGGAAGGCCTGACGGCCGCGCGCGTCACGACGCCTGCACTAGGTTTATCGGAAAGGCGATAGGGTCATGCGTGCGATACGGTTCAAGTCTTTTGGCGATCCGGCCGTTCTTGAGTTGGCGCAGATAGCGGCACCGGCCATTACCGAGACAACGGCGCTAGTGCGAGTGATGGCAGCGTCGGTCAATCCGAGCGACGTCAAGAACGTCGCCGGAGCCATGAAGCAGACGACGCTGCCGCGTATCCCAGGCCGCGATTTCGCCGGCGTGGTCGAGGCGGGGCCGCCCGAGTGGATCGGGGCCCAGGTCTGGGGAACCGGCGGCGATACCGGCTTCAGCCGCGATGGCACCCATGCAGAGATGATCGCCGTGCCAGTGGCTAGTCTGCGTCGCAGGCCCGACAACCTCAGCTTCGACCGGGCCGCGTCGGTTGGGGTCAATTACATGGCCGCCTGGTGTGGCCTTGAAGCGGCAGGGCTCAGGGCCGGCGAGACGGTTCTGTTGATCGGCGCCGGAGGCGGCGTCGGTGGTGCCGCAGCTCAGATCGCTCGCCGCTTGGGCGCCCGCGTGATCGGCAGCGACCGTCATACCCCGCATCCGGACGCGCCGATTCACGGCATTGCCGAAAAATTGATCCGGGGCACGGAAGATCTGCCCGCCGAGGTCCGTGCGTCGACCGGCGGAAAAGGCGCGGATGTCGTCTTTGACCTGGTCGGCGGCGTCATGTTCCGCAACGCCGTCGCTAGCTTGGCCCCCCATGGTCGGCTGGTCGAGATTGCCGCGACCGGCCAGCGCGAGGTGAGCTTCGACGTCGCCGATTTCTATCACAACGAAAGCAGGATCTATGGCGTAGACACGCTGAAGCGCGATCTCACGGCCTCGGCGAAGGTGCTGGAGGCGCTCACGCCGGGGTTTGTCGCGGGAGACTACCGTGCCGCGCCGATTTCGAAGATTTGCGGCCTTGGCAAGGCGCAGGAAGCCTACCGCGAGGTCGCGGCCGGCTCTGCCGGCCGGGTGGTTCTGCGGCCGCAGGAATAGGAAAGTGGCAGCGATGACCGGATATCTCGTATCTCTGCTCATGGGGCTGGCGGTGGGCGGGGCCTATGGCCTGGTCCAGGTCCGTTCTCCAGCGCCGCCGATGATCGCCCTTGTTGGCCTGTTTGGCATGGTGTTGGGGCAGCACGCGGTCGATTTGGCGAAACACCGTTTCGTGCGACCTGCTCAGACTTCCCTGCAGAGCGATGTGGACGGCGATCACGCTTCGTTGCGGCGGGGGCACACGGAATGAATTAGGACCTCAGCACGAGTTGGAAGCAAACGGGTCATGATATCTTGCTGAATGTTTGTCTCGAGTGCGGCGGGCGTCGGCCGGTCTTTGTTTTCGCGATCCGGGCATGACCGCCATAACCGCTGCAGCGCAGGTAGTCATTCACGATTTTGGATCTCAGGCTTTAAGGCCGCGCCTTGCCGAAATACATCAGTTCCCAGATGGCACGATCGTCGAAACACTCCACGCGCACGCCCCCCTCTAACTTCTCGATCGTGACCTTGCCGGTGAAGCGGTGATAGGCTGCGTCAAAACCGATCAGTTGGGCGACGATCCGCTTGAGAATCGGCATGCGGTCGGCGAAAATGACTTGCAGGATGGTCTCCTCGCGCTTGAATGACACGACATAGCGCGTGTTGGCATCGTGATAAGTGTATCTTGTGACATTCGCCACCGGCTTGCCGGTCTTGCTATCCATCGCGACGCGATCCGTCTCGAAGGATACGTTGTCAGCGATGATCTTCCCGTCCCTTGCCAGCATGTAGACGACCTGCGTTTCATAACCGTAGGCGGCGGTCGCCGTAATGCAGGATGCGATGATCGTATACGGACCGGCGCTGGCGCGCGCCCAATACCAGTCATGGATGAGCATCTGCATGGGGACGTCGCCCCAATTATGATCATGATAGCCGCTACCGGATGCGTGGTGCTCCTCATCGCCGATTCTATGGCGGACGCTTGCCAGCCCATTGGGCACCGAGGGAAGCCAGGCGAAGAGTTTTTCGTGCCGTTCGGCACCGAAATAGAGATGACCGGACTTGGGACGCCAGGCGCGGACCTGTCCGCTCAATTCGATGTCGACCGATATTTCCTCAATGGTTGCCGTGATGCGGTAGCGATTGAGATTGCCGACGAAGTGGTTCGTTCCGATCCAGACGTCGCAGGTAGATTTCGATGCGTTGAACATCTCCGGGGCGGTGTCGAGGAGCTTGTCGAAGTTGCGGCCGTCAGGCAGGGTGATGTTGATGGTGACCCTTGGTGCAAGTGGACCATTGGGGCTGACATTGGGCTTGGTATAGAACACCACGACGACAGTCGCGCCGTCGTCGAGATGGGCATCGAAGTACCACCATTCATAGCAGCCGCTATCGGAACTGATGCGTTGACCGTCTTCGAACTCCGCTATTTCAATGGGAGCGATGCCAAGTCTATTGTAATCGGCGGGTCGGTCTGCCAGCCGCAAGCGGCCATTCTCGCTGCCCTGCATGGTATCTCTCCTACGGCGATCGCGGCGTCCGATACGTCAAAGCTACTAAGGTCACGGCGATTGATTTCTTCATTGTTCACCGTCTCCCTGCACTTTAGAGCTGCCGCAGAGCTCGGGGCGAAACCGGCCTCTTCCCGAGGAGCCGCGCTTTTCGCGCGGCGTCTCGAAGGCCTCAAGATGAGGTCGGAGATGGATTTCAACAGTCCCGAATGGGACTCATTCCGCAGGCGTCCGCGCAGCCGCATCGGCTGTCGCCGTCCCCGTCCCCTCTCGGGCAAGCCGGCCGAGGCCGGTGTGCAGAAGGGCGGCGATGATGGCACCGACGATCGGGGCCGTCAGGTACAGCCAGACATCGTTGAAATTGCCGGTCGCGACCATCGGGCCCAGCGCCCGCGCCGGGTTGAAGGGGGCTCCCGTGAGGGCTCCGCCCATGAGGATATTGAAGGTCAGCGTCATTCCGATCGCCAGCGGTGCGAGATTGCCGGCGCGGCCCGCAATCGCCGTGCTGAGCACGACCGTGACCAGGAAAAAGGCGAGCACGGCCTCGATGATGAAGCCGGCAGCAGGTGTGATCGTGAGGGATGTGGCGCCCAGAGCGAGGTTGTGGGCGAGTGCAGGCACGCCAAGGCCGGTGCCGGCACCGCCCAGTACGGTCCGCAGCAATAGCGCGCCAGCGACGCCGCCGATGAACTGGCTGACGATGTAGCCGATCGCCTCGCCGGCCCGCATTGCGCCGGCGGCGAGCACGCCGATCGTGACGGCGGGGTTCATGTGTCCACCCGACACCGAGCCATAGGCAAAGGCGAAGGCCATGATGGTCAAGCCGTGAGCGAAGGCGATCGCGGCGATACCGGGCAGGCCGACGCCGTCGCCGACCACGGCCGCGGCACCGGCGCCGATGAACACAAACGAGAAGGTGCCGATGAACTCCGCAAGGAGCTTTGGTGCAATCCGGTTGGACATGTTTGACTCCAGAGATAAGACGACCGCTCGGCGCAAGCATGTTGGCGCCAAGAAACGATACGCTGGTTGGGAATGGCCGACGGCACGTGGGCGCGCCGCCGGCCGGGGAAGCGAGCGGGCCTATTCGGCGGCGATCATCCGCGACTTGGCATGGATGCCCAGCGCCTTGGCGACGCCCGCGCCGTAGGCCGGATCCGCCTTGGCGCAGTTGGCGATATGCCGCTCCTGGATGTGCCTGGCCGCACCACCGACCTGGCGAGCGGTGTTGTCGAACAGCGTCTGCTGCTGGGCCGCCGTCATCTTGCGGAACAGGTTTCCGGGCTGCTGGTAGTGATCATCATCGACGCGATGGTCCCAATGTGCGGCCGCGCCTTCGATCTCAAGCGGCGGTTCGTTGAGCTGCGGCTGGTCGGTCCATTCGCCCCGGCTGTTGGGGAAGTAGGTCGGCGTGCCGCCGAGGTTGCCGTCGGTGCGCATGGCGCCGTCTCGGTGATAGCTGTGGAACGGGCATTTCGGCGCGTTTACCGGGATGTGGTGGTGATTGACCCCCAGGCGATAACGTTGCGCGTCTCCATAGGAGAACAGCCGCGCCTGCAGCATCTTGTCGGGTGAATAGCTGATGCCCGGCACGATGTTGGCAGGCGAGAACGCCGCCTGTTCGACTTCGGCGAAGACGTTTTCGG
>JAQGJF010000176.1 GCA_028290765.1 Tardiphaga sp. | reverse complement strand
CGCGCGACCAGGGTTTTAACGAGCTGGCGCCGGTTCTCGGGGTGCTCAAGCATTTCCAAGGCGGCGTTGCCGCCGCGCGCCGCGACTGGCTCGCCACCCATCAAGAAGAAATCGTCGGTTTCATTCGCGGCAACCTGGCCGCGCTGCAATGGCTGTATGCGCCGGCCAACAAGGCCGAGGCGCTGGATATCTTCGCGGCGCACATGAAGAACGCCTCGGCTTCGGCGGCAGAGCAGTCCTATGCCGTGCTGCTCGATCCGGTGAGCGGTTTTCCGCGGCGCGCGGACATCGACGTCGAGGGCATCAACACGGTGATCGACATTCGCCGCACCTATGCACAGCCGCGCCGGCCATTGTCCCAGCCGCAGGCCTATTATGATCTGACCTACCACACCCGCGCCGTCTCGGGCGTGTGACAGGTACATCGAGCAACTCCTGCGGGTCGGATTGCAACCCTGGCGAGATAACCCGCCGCGTCTTGCAACGACGGGGCTGGTGAGCCGTGGGCTCCCCGCGCCATCACGCCACAGATTCAGGCATGCCTCGATCAAACGTTCGCCTTTATCAAACGTTTGAATGAGCTATAGTCCGGGATCAGGCTTTCGAGCGCGGCCCGGAAACTGTTTGGGAGCGGACCGCCGACTGCAGGGAGACAGAATGCGCGTCCTTGCCTTGTTTCGTGCCGCGACCGTCATCGCCGCTGTCATATCGGCCGCAGCCAGCGCCTCGGCGCAGCAGACCACCGCCGTGCTCGGCGCCTCCTCGCGCAGCTTCAATCCCGGCTTTGCCAATATGTGGATCGGCGGCCCGCTTGGCCTGTTCGGCGACGTGACGCCGGAAGTCGCCGGCACCAGCGGCGCCTCGGAAAACCTGCAATTGATGCTCGCCGGCCAGATCACGATGAGCACCGGCACCCAGGACGTCGCCTTCGCCTCGATCGCCGAAGGCCGCAAGCTCCCGGTGGTGATTCCCTGCGTCTATTTGCGCGGCAACCTGCATCGGGTGTCGGTGCTGCCCGACAGCCCGATCAAGGACTATGCCGGCCTCAAAGGCATGAAGGTCGGCGTGCCGACACTGGCCTATGGCGGCATCGGCTATCTCAAATTCGCGCTGCGCCACGCCGGCATCAGCGACGACGACATCAACCTGGTGGCGGTTGGCGACGGCCAGGCGGCCGCGGCCGCGCTCACCTCGAAGCGGATCGACGCGCTGACCAATGCCGATGTCGATGTGGCGCGATTGCAGAAGCTCGGCGTCGCGGTCCGCGTGCTCGAGCCGCCGGAGAGCGTGCGCAAGTCGTTGATCGCCTATGTCTACATGTTCCGCAAACCCTGGTACCAGGAACACAAGACCGAAGCGCTGGCGATCCTGCAGGGCCTGATCCGCTCGATCATCGTGCTGACGGAAAATCCCGAAGCGGCGGTCAAGATCAGCTACTTCATGCATCCGGAGTCGGTTCCGTCGGGCATCACGCGCGAACAGGCCATCAAGAACGAGGTCGATGTCATCAAGCTGCGGGCGCCGCTGATCGTGCGCAACTCCGCCGGCACCGACAAATGGTGCGATTTCCCCAAGGAAGCCTGGACCGACTTCGTCGACATCCTCGGGCTCAAGGGCAAGGTCGATGCCTCCGAATTCTATACCGACGAGCTGATCGCCAAGATCAATGCCTTCGATGAAGACAAGTTTCGCGGCTGGGTCCGTGACCTGAAGGTGCCGGACAGCGACGCCGACATCGCGGCGTGGCTGAAGCAGCAAAAACCGCCGCTGTGACGATGACGACGAACAACGCGGCGGCAGCCGCCGTGGCGGGAAAACCGGCGGGGCTTGCGCCCGGCGAGCCGGCGATCACCGTCCGCAACCTGGCAAAATCCTACCGCTCCGCGGGCCGCGGCGTGGTCAACGCGCTGGCGCCGGTCAACTTCACCGTGGCCGACGGCGAGTTCGTCTGCCTGGTCGGTCCATCCGGTTGCGGCAAGTCCACGCTGCTGAAAATCCTGGCCGGCATTTTGAAACCGTCCGGCGGCGAGTATCGCATCCATCGCGAGGGCGGTGCGGTCGCCGATTGCCAGATCGGCCTGGTGTTCCAGTCGCCGGTGCTGCTGCCGTGGCGCACCGTGCTGCAGAACACGATGCTGCCCGCCGACGCGCTCGAGCTCGACCGCGACGCCATGCGAAAGCGCGCCATGCAGTTGCTCGACATGGTCGGGCTGAAGGGATTCGAATCCTCCTATCCGTCCGAACTGAGCGGCGGCATGCAGCAGCGCTGCTCGATCACCCGCGCGCTGCTGCACGATCCGCCGATCCTGTTGATGGACGAACCGTTCGGCGCGCTGGATGCGATGACCCGCGACGTCATGAATGCGGAATTGCAGCGCATCCGGCTGGAAAGCGGCAAGACCATCTTCCTGATCACGCATTCGATCTCCGAGGCGGTGTTTTTGGCCGATCGCATCCTGGTGATGAGCGCGCGTCCGGGCCGCATCATCGATGAGGTGATTCCCGACCTGCCCGATCGCGCCAGTCTCGACGTGATGGCGACGCCTGAATTCGGCGCCGCCGTGCATCGGATCCGAAAACTGTTGGGAATCGACGTCAGGGACCGGCCCAATGTCGATTGAGCAAAACCTTTCAACCGCCACCATCGCCCCCGAAACGGACAGCCCGCCCGCACGACGGCGCGATTATCGCTGGTTGCTGAGTTTCGGCACGCTGGTGGCGCTGCTGGCGATCATCGAAGCCTGCATTCGCGGCTTCGACATTCCGTCCTATATTTTCCCGGCCCCGTCGGAAATCTTCAAATCGCTGTACGCCGGCTTCGCCGCGCCGCTTCAGTCCAAGTCGGCCTATTACACCCACATCCTCACCACCGTCTCGGAGGCGATGGGCTCCTTCGTCTGCGGCAGCATTTTGGGCATCGCGCTGGGCGGCCTGATCGCGGAGTTTCCGCTGCTGCGGCGGCTGGCGCTGCCCTATGTGATCGGTCTGCAGAGCGTGCCGAAAGTGGCGCTGGCGCCGCTGTTCGTGGTCTGGTTCGGGCTCGGCATTTCGTCAAAGATCGTGCTCGGCATTTTGCTCACGTTCTTTCCGCTGATGGTCAACACCGTGGCCGGTTTCGCCAGCGTCGAGAAGGACCGCCTCGAACTGATGCAGAGCCTCAAGGCTGGCTCGTGGAAGACGTTCCGCTACGTCAAGCTGCCGAGTGCCCTGCCCTTCATCTTTGCCGGACTGGAAATGGCCGCGGCCTATTCGGTGCTCGGCGCCGTGGTCGGCGAATTCGTCGGCGGCAACAGCGGCCTTGGCGTGCTGATGCTCAATCGCAACGCTTCGCTGGATATCGCGGGCTCGATGGCCGCTTTGGTGCTGCTGGCGCTGCTTGGCGTCGCGCTGCAGAAGCTCGTCACCCTGGCGCGCAACCGCCTCCTGTTCTGGGCGCCCAGCAAGGACGTGCTGCGCAACGCCGAGCCGGAACCCGACTGATTTATCGACGAATGAAACTCATGGGAGACTGAAATGGCGATACTGCAATATGCCGACAAGGCAACGGCCACCGCGCTGCCTTCCGGCGCCAAGGAAACCAGGCTGATCGATCCGCAGCAATTTTTGGCCGCAAAATTCGTCGACCTGCCGCCCGGCGTTACCTATACCGTCACCGGCCAGAACGGCGTCGATGAATACATCTACGTCTCCGCCGGCGCGGTCAGCCTGACCGGCGATGGCAAGAACGGCGAATTGAAAACCGACTCCTTCGCCACCGTCCACGAGGGCATGGAAGTGAAGCTCGCCGGCAAGACCGGCACCGCCCGCGTGCTGATCGTCTCGGCGAAGGCGCCCGATGTCGAAGGCGTGCCGGCCGGCGCCGGCACCATGGTGGTCGACCAACTGCCGGTGGTCGACGTGCCCGAGCAGCTCAAGCAGCGGATCTATCTGGTCGGCAAGCACGCGGTGCCGTCCGAACGCTCACATGTCATGGTTGTCAATTATGTCGGCGACACCATCACCATGAGCCACCATCACCCCAACGCCGAGAGCATCTACTTCTTCCTCAAGGGCGACGCGCTGGTCTTGGCCAACGGCAAGGAACAAGCGGTCAAGCCCGGCGACTTCGTCTTCTTCGGCGTCAACGACAGCCACGGCCTGCGCAGCGCCAATGGCGGCAAGATGAGCTTTCTGGAATTCCACGCGCCGAGCACGTTCTCGACGGTGCGGGAGTAGTACCGCACGAAGCGGATCG
>JAQGJF010000162.1 GCA_028290765.1 Tardiphaga sp. | reverse complement strand
CGAGGCCAGACCGCTCCGCGAACACGAGAAGCGCGTCGCGCTAGCGCTGGCGTCGGGCGGCGATCGATCGCTGGTGATAGAACTCAATTCGGCCAGCGCCGGGCGCTATCTCAACAACGATCTCTTGCCGAAGGCGCCGGCCAATGTGGTGTCGTTCGTCAATAACACCACAAATTTCACCCCGTTCTTTGCCGAGCGCGCCGGCCTCGGCGGCACCGTCTATGGCATGCCGCTGTTCCACGGCCAGGTGGCGCTGTTCTACAACACCGACATGTTCAAGGCCGCCGGCCTCGCCAAACCGCCCGCGACCATGGACGACTACAACGCCTATGCCGAAAAACTGACGCAGCGCGACGGCTCCGGCAAGGCCACGGTGTCGGGCTGGAGCATGCGCCTGTCGGGCGGCGGGCAAGGCGTCGCCGAGAAATTCTGGATCAATTTGTTCCAGTTCGGCGGCAACATCCTCACCCCGACCGCTGACGGCAAATGGAAGGCGACGCTCGCCAACGAGGCCGGACGCAAGGCCTTGAAGCAATATCTCGTCAACATCCACAAGACCAAGACCGTGTCGCCGGAAATGCCGGCCGATGCCGAAGCCTTCGAGCGCGGCCAGACCGCGATGTTCATCCGCGAATCCTGGGTGATCGGCGACATCGCCAAGAAGGCCCCGGCCCTCACCTACGCCACCGCGCCGCTGCCGCGCGGCTCGATGAGCGTGCCGGTCAATCTCTATGTCAGCGCCAAGGGCGCCGAGGCCGACGCCGCCTGGGCCTTTGCGCTCGCCGCCAATGAGCCGGACAATCAGGTCTGGATGCTGAAGACGATCGGCTGGCTGCCGAACCGGACCGGCGATTATTCCGCGGTCACCGGATCGGCGCCGACCTTCGCGGCGTTCGTCGACAATCCCAAAGGCTACGACCTGTTCGCGGTGCCGGCGCTCGACGTCAGCGACGAAATCCTCAGCCGCGTCGCCGCCAAACTGGTCACCGCCTTCGCCGACGCCAAGATGGCCGACGACGACAAGGCGATCGACGCGCATCTCGCCGCCACCGAGGCAGAGGCGAATGAGATCCTCAAGCGCGAAGGTTTGCTCGGGAAGTGAAAGAACAAAGACGTCTCTCCGTCATTGCGAGGAGCTCTTGCGACGAAGCAATCCAGTCCTTTCTTGTGGCTCCTGGATTGCTTCGCTTCGCTCGCAATGACGGGTTTGGCGCCCCCTGTCCCTGTGACCGTTTTGGTTCGAAGCCGGGCAACTAGATGCTGGAGCGGAAAAAATGGATCTTTGCCGGCCTCGCGCTGCTGCCGATCCTCATCATCTACTCCGCGGTCCGGCTCTATCCGATCGGCGAGACGCTGCGGCTCAGCCTGCACCGCTGGAATATCCTGTCGAAAAACAAACCCTTCATCGGCCTGGATAATTTTCGCGAGCTGACCGGCGACCCGCTGTTCCTCGAAGCCTTGCTCAACACCACCATCATCGCCTTCGGCGTGTTGATCATCACCATCCCGACCGCGCTGTTTCTCGCCGCCTTGATCTACCACCGCACCCAGTCGCGCCTCGCCGGCTTTTACGAGACCGCCGTGTTCCTGCCCCATGTCGTCTCGCTGGTGCCGGCCGCGATGGCCTGGAAGTGGATTTTTGACGCCCGGCTCGGACCGCTCAATGCGCTGCTGGACTGGTTCGGGGTCGCGCCGAAAGCCTGGCTGTTCGACCCGACGCTGTCCTTGGTCTGCATCATCGTGCTGTGCGCCTGGCAGGCGCTCGGCTATGCGGTGCTGATCTATCTGGTCGGCTTCAAGAACCTGCCGCAGTCGCTGTACGAGGCGGCGCGGCTCGACGGCGCCTCGGGTCCGCAATCCTTCTGGTATCTGTCGATCCCGCTGCTCAAGCCGATCACGCTGTATGTTTCGGTGGTCACGCTGGTGTCCGGCTTCAACGTCTACGCCCAGGCCTTCATCCTCGCCTCGGATTCGCAAGGCGCCCCCGGCCGCCAGGTCCGCGTGCTGGTGCTCGACATGCTGGAAAACAGTTTTCGCAATTACCGCGTCGGCTATGCCGCCTCCGAAGCCGTGGTGCTGCTGGTGATCGTGCTGGTGCTGACGCTGATCCAGTTCGGCATGCTGCGCGAGAAAGGCGGCCGGGCATGACCGAGGCACCGAATTTCGCCTATGACGAAGTGGTCGGCGATCGCCGCCTGCGCCTGAAGGCGCTGGTGACCAACATCGTCATCGACGCCTTCCTGATCGCGTTTTCGCTGGTGATGCTGCTGCCGCTGGTCTTTCTCGTCGGCAACGCCTTCAAGACGCCGCAAGAGATATTGCTCTGGCCGCCGACGGTCGTTCCGCATGCGCCGACGCTGGAAAATTTCACCTCCGTGCTCAGCGAGACCCCGTTGCTGCGCTGGATCGGCAACAGCTTTCTGTTCGCCTGCCTCTCCACGCTCTCGATCATGGCGACGTCGGCGATCGCCGGCTACATCCTCGGCAAGTTTCCGTCCAAAGTCCTCAACGTCGTGTTTGCGGTCATCCTGGCGACCGCGATCATTCCGTTCGAGGTCTACATGATCCCGCTGTATTTCCAGGTCAAGGCGCTCGGCGCGCTGGATTCGCTGTGGGGACTGTTGATCGGCTATCTGGTGATGAGTTTCGGCATCTTCCTGATCCGGCAGAACGTCATCCATTCCATCCCCGACGAGTTGCTCGAAGCCGCGCGGATCGACGGGGCAAGTGAATTCTGGGTGTTCTTCTATATCGTGCTGCCGCTGCTGCGCGGCCCGCTCGCCGCCCTCGGCGTGCTCGCCTTCTTCCAGGCCTGGACCGCCTTCACCTGGCCCTTGATCGTTACCTCGACCAAGACCTCCTACACCATCGAGGTTGGCCTCGCGCTGTTCCAGACCGGTTTTACCGTCGATGTCGGCCGACTTAGCGCCGCCTCGTCGATCGTGCTGATCCCCAGCATCACGCTGTTCGTGTTTTTGCGACGGCAATTCGTGCAGGGCGTCGCGAGCACCGGGCTGAAGGACTGATGACGGTCGATCGTCGCTGCGCAATCGCGCGAAAGCATCTTGTTTGGACGCGTTTTCTTCACGCGAACCGGCAGCCACTTCGCTCGAAAACGCTCTATCTCACGTCATGCTTCCGGGCAGAAAGCAGCGAATGATCGTCCCGAGGCTGCCTTTGACCGGCCAGACCATGGTCCGCCCGGCTCGATTGGGCTCGGTGATGACCGCATCGTCGGGGACGACGATCCACTCGCCTTCCAGGCGCACGCGGTAATGGCCGTCCTTCGAATCCCAGTCGGGATCCGATACAGCAAACCCGTCGGCATCGGAGCAGCAGAGCCCTTTGCTGCTCTTGAGGGTATCGAACCACGGCTTGAGCGGCGATCCGGCATACCGGCCATCATCCCGCGCAGTAGCGGTACCCATCACGCAAAACGCCAGTCCGACCGAAACCGCAACCGCAAAGAGCCTCATCATCCTTCCTCCGAGCTAAGTTCCCGGAGGGAAACTGCGATCTGTACCCCTGGTTCCACACATGGAACGCGTATTCACTTAGGAGTTACCGCCTTCGGCTTTCGCCTGGTGTGAACGAACGCCGGGGCCACACACCGGAACGCGTCTAAAAAATGGCCGGATTACGACGCTGCACTCGCCACCTTGCATCTGCCTCACGACAACGCCTTCACCGCATCCAGCGCAAACAGCAGCAGCGACCGTCCCGTCACCTGATACACATCGCCGAACTTGAATTTCTGCCCCGGCTTCGCATCCGGAATGTTGGTGTCGACCAATAGCGTCCAGTCTTCCCCGAGCACCGCAGCCGGCAGCGTGAAATCCACCAGCCCCTCAAAGCCGTTCAGCACGATCAGCACGGTGTCGTCGTCGCCGTGGCGGCGGATGCCGGTGCGCTGGGCGCGGCCGTCGAGCAGCATGCCGAAGCATTTGATCGAATTGTCCTTCCAGTGTTCGTCCTGCATCGCCCCGCCATTGGCATTGACCCAGGTGACATCGCGGACGTCGAGATGCGGGTCGTGGTCGCCGGTGAGAAAACGGTTGCGGCGCAGGATGGCGCAGGTCCGCGTCAGCCTGATCAGGCGCTTGGTGAATGCCAGCAAGTCCTTGGCGTTGTCGTCGAGATTCCAGTCGAACCAGGAAATATCGCTGTCCTGGCAATAGGCGTTGTTGTTGCCTTTTTGGCTGCGGCCGAACTCGTCGCCGCCCAGCATCATCGGGGTGCCCTGCGAGAACAGGAGTGTCGCGAGCATGTTGCGCTTCTGCCGGTTGCGCAGCGCGACGATGGCCTTGTCGTCGGTCGGGCCTTCCACGCCGCAATTCCAGGAATGGTTGTTGGAATTGCCGTCCTTGTTGTTCTCGCCGTTGGCTTCGTTGTGCTTGTTGTCGTAGCTCGCCCAGTCATTGAGCGTGAAACCGTCATGGGCGGTGACGAAATTGACGCAGGCCCAGGCCCGCCGGCCCTGGTGGTTGAACAGATCGGCGGAGCCCGACAGCCGCGGCGCCAGCGCCGACACCGGCGCCTCGCCGCGCCAGAAATCGCGCACCGTGTCGCGGAACTTGTCGTTCCATTCCGCCCAGCCCGGCGGAAAGCCGCCGACCTGATAGCCGCCGGGCCCGATATCCCACGGCTCCGCGATCAGCTTGACCGCGGTGAGCACCGGATCCTGGTCGACGGCTTTGAGGAAACCGCTCTGCTCGGTGAAGCCATAGACCTCGCGCGCCAAAATGGTGCCGAGGTCGAAACGAAATCCGTCGATATGCATGTCGTTGGCCCAGTAGCGCAGGCTGTCATTGACCATCTGGATGACGCGCGGATGCGACAGATTGACGGTGTTGCCGGTGCCGGTGTCGTTGATGTAATGGCGCCGGCTGTCCGGCAGCAGGCGATAGTAGCTGGCGTTGTCGATGCCCTTGAACGACAGCGTCGGGCCCTTTTCATTGCCCTCTGCGGTGTGATTATAGACCACGTCCAAAATCACCTCGAGCCCGCCGGCATGCAGGCTCGCCACCATCTCCTTGAATTCGCGCAGGCTGTTGGGCACGTCGGAGGCGTAGCGCGGATCCGGCGCGAAAAAGCCGATGGTGTTGTAGCCCCAGTAATTGGTGAGTTTCCGGGCCAGCAGGAAATCGTCATTGACGAAAGTATGGATCGGCAGCAGCTCGACCGAGGTGATGCCGAGCGCCTTGAGATAATCGACGATGGGCTTGCTGCCGAAACCGGCATAGCTGCCGCGCAGCTTTTCCGGCACGCCGGGATGCTGCTTGGTAAAGCCCTTGACGTGGGTTTCGTAGATGATGGTCAGGTCCCACGGCACGTTCTGCCGGCCGGCCTCGCCTTTCCAGTCGAAGCCCTGGTCGACGATGACGCATTTCGGCATGAACGGCGCGCTGTCGCGCTCGTCGAAGGTCAAATCGTCGCCGCTCTCCATCTTGTAGCCGAACACCGCCGGATTCCATTCGAGATGGCCGGCATGCGCCCGCGCATAGGGATCGAGCAGCAGCTTGTTGGGATTGAACCTGTGGCCGGCCTCCGGATTGTAGGGGCCGTGGACGCGGTAGCCGTAGAACGTGCCGGGGCCGACCTCGGGAAGATAGCCGTGAAACACCTCGTTGGTGTATTCCGGCAATTCGATCCGGGTCTCCTTGGCGCCATCGAACAGGCAGATCTCGACCTTGGTGGCGTGCGCCGAAAACAGCGCAAAGTTGGTGCCCTTGCCGTCCCAATGTGCGCCCAGCGGATACGGCAAGCCTTCTTCGACGGCAATGTTTGTCACGTGACGCCCCCAATCAGCAGCAACCAATCAATGCAAGGCGCCGGATTGGCCGCGGCTCGGTCCCCTGCTCCAGAACCGACCGGGAAGTCCAGCCGCACGGTTCGTACCACGACCCAATGCAGCGCACGAGATCCGGTTCCAGAACCACGGCTGAACATCGCTCCTGTCTGCTTTTCGTCAGTTATGTGACACGGACGGCCCCGGTCCATGATAGGATCGCTACGTTGTCATCGCGGCGAGTGGCAGGTGTGTCGGGACAATTTGCAGCGTATTCCCTGGGTATCCTGTTTCCGTCAGGGTACAGGCTGGAGCATACAAAGCTTCGCCAGTTTCTGGAGGAGGCCCACCTCGCCTGGCAGCAGGAATGGAAGGCGCAGCAGGCCGATTTCCGGATCGAGAATATCCGGTTCGCGCATGATCCCCACTGGCAACATCGCTTTCTAAGTATTCAGTCCGCCCGCGACGCCAACCATTGGATGTGGAAGGCGACGCGTATCGTTGGCGTTGCGTTTGGCACGTCGATATGACCATTCGCCATGAAGATCGCCACTTTCAACATCAATAACATCAACCGCCGCCTGCCCAATTTGCTGCGCTGGCTAAAGCAGGCAAAACCCGACATCGTCTGCCTGCAGGAACTGAAATGCACCGACGCCGAATTTCCGGCGGCGGCCCTGAAGAAGGCCGGCTATCATTCGGTGTGGCGCGGCCAAAAAACCTGGAACGGCGTCGCCATCCTGTCGCGCGGCGGTGAACCTGTGGTGACACGGACCGCTCTGCCCGGCGATCCCACGGACACCGACGCGCGCTACATCGAAGCGGCGATCGACGGTGTTTTGATTGCCTGTCTGTATCTGCCGAACGGCAATCCGCAGCCGGGGCCGAAATTCGAGGCCAAGCTCAAATGGTTCAAGCGCCTCGCCGCGCACGCCCGAACATTGTTGAAGTCCGGCGCGCCGGTGATTATCGCCGGCGACTTCAACGTCGCCCCCACCGAAATCGATATCTATCCGACCAGATCATGGGACGACGACGCGCTGATCCAGCCGCAGAGCCGCGCCGCCTATGCCCGCCTCGTCAAGCAAGGCTGGACCGATGCGTTGCGCACGCTGCATGGCGACGCGCGCGTCTACACCTTCTGGCACTACATCCGCCACCGCTTCGAGCGCGACGCGGGATTGCGGCTTGATCATCTGCTGTTGAGCCCGCAGCTTTCGGACCGGCTCAAGGAAGCAGGCGTGGACAAAGCGGCGCGCGGTGAAGAAGGCGCCAGCGATCACGCGCCGGTTTGGATCCGGCTGGGGAAGTGAAACAAGCGGTCGCCGCATCTCTTTCTCATCCCTCCCCCTTGTGGGGAGGGTGGCCGGCCGATCGGCCGGTCGGGTGGGGGTAACACGGGCGATGCGCTTGTGGACCCCCACCCCGGCCTCCGCTTCGCTCGGCCGACCACGATCGAGCAAAGCTCGATCGGACCCCACAAGGGGGAGGGATCGCAATTCGTCATCATTCAAATGGGAGCAACCCCTTACCCCACCATCAGCTTGATGCTCGTCGCCCCCGTCATGCCGGCATGATCCAAATCCGCCAGCAGGGTCCACGCCCCCGGGGTCCCGCGCGGTGAAGATCAATTGGCGCTGCTGACGACCGTACCGCCCGCCAATCTGTCGATGATCCGGAATGGCGACGGCGGACTGAACTGCGTCACCCCCTGATCGCTGATGGCAAAAAGCGGCAGGAAATTCCGGAATTCGACGTCCTCGCCAAGCACCGTGTTGCGATTGTCGAGAATCAGCCAGCGCCGCTTATCGCGCGCGGCGAGCACCGCGTGGTACTGCCGCGCCAGGCCGTCCCATACGATCAGGATCCGCAGATCCTCCGCTGCCACATGGGCCTCGCGTAGCGCAACGTATTTCGCAATGGAAAAATCCATGCAATCGCCGCGACCGGCGACGAGTGTCGCGAGCGGCGCCGTCCACGGCTCCGTTACGCCAGATCGCCAGCGGATCGCCGCGTTGAGTGCCTGATTGACGGCGTCGAGGCGCGCGGCGCCCTGCACATAGGTCGCCCCCGCCGTCGCCCCGCCGGCGTTGTTGTTCCAGGCGCCGACCAGCAGATCGGCGTAGCCGTCGTGATTGCTGGCCCGACGGCAGGGCGAAAACCACTTGAATCGGCTTGATAATGTCCGTGAATCTCAAAAACGTTGACCTTAACCTTCTTGTCATCTTCGAAGCGATCTACTCGACCGGCAATATCAGCCGTGCCTCCGAGCGACTCGGCATGAGCCAGCCCGCGGTGTCGAATGCCCTGGCGCGATTGCGCGAGCTGATCGGCGACCCGCTGTTCGTCCGCGCGCCGCGCGGCGTCGAACCCTCCAGCAAGGCGCGTGAGCTGGTCACCCCGGTGCGCGAGGCGCTCGGGCTGATCGGCCGCCATCTCGATGCCGGACCGAATATCGACCTGTCGACCTACAACCGGCTGTTCCGAATCATCATGGTCGATGCGCTCGAGCCGATCATCATGCCCGCGGTGACGCGCACGCTGATGGCGCAGGCACCGAGCGTCAACATCGAATGCGTTCAGGGCGACGGTCATTTCTACGATGGCATCCGGACCGGCACCATCGACCTCGCCTGCTTCGCCTTCCCGGTCGACACCACCGACATGATCGTGCAGACGCTCTGCCCGGCCGATCTCGTGGTGGTGACCCGCCGCGATCACCCGGCCATCGAGAAACCGCTCGATCTCGAAACCTTCCAAAAATTGCCGCAGATCGCGCTCGGCCGCGAACTGCGCGGCCTGACCAATATCGACTGCAACCTGATCGCCAACGGAATGACGCGCCGGGTCGGCTACATGGCGGCGAAGATGTGGTCGATCCCGCCCATGGTCGAACGCACCGACCTGGTCGGCATCCTGCCGCGCCGCTTCGTGCTGGAGCTTGCCGACAATTTCGCGCTCGACGTTCATGAACTGCCGATCGAAATGCCCGAGCAGTTCATGTACATGATGTGGCATTCCAACAGCGAACTCGACCCCGGCAACAAATGGCTGCGGGAAGCGATCCTGCAGGCGATGCAGACGAATCAGTGAGCGGAGTGAGTTTTGCGGCAGAATGCGTAGCCCGGATGAGCGATAGCGACATCCGGGAAGGCCGCGCATGTTGAGATGTCTCCCCGGATATCGCTCCGCTCATCCGGGCTACGCCTCGGGCGCCGGCATGCGCTCGATGAAGCGGGCGCTCGCGGACTCCCCGCCCCGTCGCGGGGCACGATCTGGCGAACTCGATCGGATCGGGCTCCCCGCATGCAGAATGCGTAGCCCGGATGAGCGTAGCGACATCCGGGAAGGCCGCGCGTGATGAGATGTCTCCCCGGATATCGCTATCGCTCATCCGGGCTACGCCTCTGGCGCCGGCGTGCGCTCGATGAAGCGGGGCGCTCGTCGGCCCCCCGCCCCGTCGCGGGGCACGATCTGGCGAACCGGATCGGATCGGGCTCCCCGCATGCAGAATGCGTAGCCCGGATGAGCGAAGCGACATCCGGGTCTGCATCGTTATCTGACGCCGATCATTCGGCGGCCCGCTGACTGAACGTCACATCGACGTCATCCTTTTCTCCGTCCTCCAACGCCGCCACCGCCGCGTCATAGCGCTCGAGCGCCCGGGCGAGATGGCCGGTCTGCTTGCTGTTGGCCAGATACGTCACAGCCTCGCAGGCGCGCGAG
Organism: Tardiphaga sp.; assembly: GCA_028290765.1. Next base: position 447 of record JAQGJF010000162.1, on the reverse strand, counting down.
CCGTCGCCCCAGGCGCGGATCGCCTCGCCCTTGGTGCGGGCGCATTCCATGGTGATGCGGTGGACGGCGGTGAGAAATTCCTGCTCATGGCGATCGAGGTCGCGCGGCTCGTCGTACAGGGTCTGCGCGACGGGGATGGCGGACCGGGCGGATTCAGGGTTATGGGTCATCGGGCGCTCCGTCGGGCGCGGGTCGCCCGGTGGAACGAGATAAGACCGACGATTATAACCAATCAATAATAAAAGTTATACTGGTGATAAGTGCCGGCGCCGCCCTACCGCCGCGCCCGCTTGCCGGTCACCCGGTGCGCAATGCCCCATTCCTTGCGGGACAGGATGAAATCCTCCGTCATGCCCTCGGGCGGATTGTGCTGCTTGACCAGCCAGCGCTCCGCCGTTGCCCGCCGCAAATGCTTGATGGTGGCGCGGGCCTCGCCGTCCTTTTCGG
>JAQGJF010000126.1 GCA_028290765.1 Tardiphaga sp. | reverse complement strand
GGGGTCAAGCCGTCTTGGCAAACATCGTCAGGACGCCGTCGGCGATATTGATGGCAACGACTTGTGACGAACTCAGGCCCTTGGCCTTCAGCACGGATGCCGCCTCCGGGGTCGCATCGATAGACTTCCGAAGCGACTGCATATCCTCTTCACTTGTCTGCGCGACGACTTCATCGACCTTCGAGCGTAATTCCGGCTGCAGTTGCTTGATGTCGACGACCTGTATGCTCCGTACGACAGTACTGGACTGTGCAGGCGGTGTCCCTGCCTCGGATTGCGGAGAGGTTCCTTGTGCCTGCACGAAAGCTGGCGTCCCGAGGGAGAGGGCCGCAATAATGACGGATGCCGTAAAGCTGCGCATGGTCATTCCTTTCCGGTATGAACCTTTCCAGTTTGAAAATCGGGAAAATTCCTATTCGCAGACTTTGGTTGGCGTCTGATCCTCTTGTGTCCATTCAGTGAAACCAATGCGGCTTCAATGCGCGCACGCTTTGGTCTTGAAGGACTTCGGCCTTGTAAGGACGCAGTGCTCTTCAGGCAGCGTCGGGAACGAAGCATCGCGAGAAGATCGGGCGATTTCGTGCCGCACCAGATGCCGGGGCCATTGTGCTTGCAAGTTGATTCATTCGAGTGGTTTCAGGCCGGGCGAGGAAAGCCACTGGTTTATCTGAGACGCAGTCTCCAACTGTCGGGCCTTTCTGACCAGGGCGTCGCGCTTTTTGCCGTGGGGAAGTTTTTGGGCCTCGTTTTTGGCGGCTTCCGATTGCTGATGCCAGTTTTGTTCAATCGTCGTCTTGCCGGTCATCGGTCGCTCCCTGATGTCCTTAAGGCAGGGGTCTGCGCAAAAATTCCACGATATAACGACCGGGCGCGCCGCCGGATTCCATCAAAAACGCCACGACAGGATCCCGGCTGCTATCGCAAACAAATGGCAACCAGCTTCCGGACGATCATAAAAAAACATAGCTGACCGCAGACGCGACGTGCTGCTGCAGCGCCGGATGGAACGCGAGACGCGGTCTGCACGACCTGCAGCGAAATGCCTGCCTGGGGCTGCCCGGATCATAATTCACCGTCGCCGCTTTTGTCTGCGCATAATCGTAAAGATCCGGCGACGGGTCGCAGGCTTGCTCGGAAGCAGTTCCGATGATGACCGACCCGGGCCTCGGAACCAACGTGCGCGGTTTCGGTTAGCGATCTATGAGCAGAGAAACGCCCAAAGACGACCCGCGCCGGCGGGCGTTCCCAAGCCAGATCGGGAGAAGTGGCACGATTCAGACACGCATCGAGATGGGCACGGAATGGGACTGAGGCACCATGGTGAAATTCGAACAACTTCTGGGTCGCGCGGTGTTCGAGCAATGGGCCGACCTTCCGCGAGACGTGCAGGAAGCCCTGTTCGAAGCCGCGGCCGGGTCCGATCCGGACATCCGAAACGCGCTCGCCACCGACCTTCACAACCGGCACCCGCGGACGGCCCATCCGCCAAAACCCACCAAGCTCGCGTGACCGAGCGAGCCAAATCGAACGAGCTGTCGGCCCTTATGCGGAAGTGAGGCGCTCTCATGACTGACATCCTTCGTCGCAAGCGGCTTCGGCGCACCGCAGCTCTAACCGCCGCCCTTATCCTGATGGCCTCCGTTGCGGTTTTTGCCGCCCTCGGACAGTTGGCTCGCTGACGCATGCTAAACTCAGACGAAAAATTCGATCCCGCGAAAACCGGGCTTTGCATAATCTTGGTGTGCTCTCGATCGCAGGCGATGTTCGTCATATATCTTCCCTTCATCTGACGCCCCAAGTGACGGCTCCGGTTCGCATTGGCAATTTTGTCGCAGCCGGGAACGTCCATGCCGATTGTGAATTTCTCCCGCACAGATTGTTTTTCACAGGAGAGAAAACATGCGAACACTGATTCTTGCTGCAACGTTGCTGGGCTTCTCGGTAGGCGGTGCGCTCGCGCAGGCTGGCGCGAACCAGAATGCGCCGACCCCGAATTCGGCGGGCACCGGCGTGGTTCAGCCGGGAACCACCAGCACCGGAGTTGCCGTCGACAAGCCGACCACGGGCTCTTCGGTTGCGCCGCGGACGGTCGGCCCTGAGGCCGGCAATAGCGCCGGTTCGATGAAGGGACCGAACGCGGCCGGTGCCAGCTCTCCCGCCGCCGAAGGGCGTACCAGCGGCGGCGGTGCAGGAGCCGGCGGCAGCAGCGGCAAATAACACAGGCAAATGGAAAGGGCGGATGTAACCCCTTCCCAAGGGCCTCGGAGAAATCCGGGGCCCTTGTCTTTTGCGGGCCCATCGCGCCGATGACGAGCGGGTTCAACCGCGCCACGCTTCCAGCAACCTCTCTGCGTCCGTCAGTTCGACCTGCAGGTCGAAGCGCCGCGCGTACAGCGCCAGCAAGGCATCGTGGCTTTCATCGGCGGAACTGCACAAACCATCCCGAACGACAATGATGCGGTAGCCGAGGTCGACGGCGCTGAGGATGGTCGAGAGCACACAGACATCCGTCTCGGCGCCGGTGATGATCAGGGTGTCGATACGCCCCCGACGCAACTCCGCGTGCAGCGTGCCACCCGCGAATGCGGAGTACACCGGCTTGTCGAAGATTTTGGCCGGCGGCACGTATCTTTGCAGCGCGGGCATCAGGTCGAGCAGCGACAGGTCGAGCGACCGCCGCGTGACATCCTGCCACTTGTGGTAATAGGCCCGCCACATGCCGTGGGCATCGTCGGGCGTTGCCGCCGGGATGAAGCGGGTGAAGACGCTGCGCGCCGGCGCGCGCTCCACGATACGGGCCACCGTCGGCAGTACCCGCTCCATCCATGGCGTCGGCCAGGGCCCCTCAGGACCGAACAGGCGCTGCATGTCGAGGCAAAGATGCACGGCCGCCGGGCCGGGCGGCGCCCGGAGCTCACCCATGGCGGCTTTCCGGCGCAGAGCGTCGAAGGGCCGCCGGCTTCTCGATCGATCGCCAAAGCGGATAGCCGTACCAGATGCCGGTGAGCAGGCAGAAGGCAACGATACCCGCAATCCCGCTCAAGGACATGTTGCCGCTGACCTTGTAGTAGACCACGAACACATCGGCTGAAATCCCGATCGCCAGCGGCAGCGTGGCCGCGACCACCAGCCTCGATCCGATCCGAAAGAACGCTTTGTCGTCCTCGCCGTGGAAGGCGATACGATGCAGGGCCGCCGGCGTCATCAGCAGCAGCACGGCCAGCGCAACGGCGCAGAGACCGGCGGCATGAATATGCTGAACCGTGGCAGGAAGCTCGCCGAACGTCTTGGTCAGGGTGGCGACGAACTGAAAGCCCAGCAGCGCTTGTCCGCCCGGAATGATGACGCGCGCTTCCGTCAGCATCTGTTCGATCTTGGTTTTGAGCGGCGTTGTGCTTTCCTCCGGCGGCATTTTTCTCACTCCTCGTTTCAGCAACAGACCGAGGCCATACCACAGGCCGAGCGCTATGGCGCTGAAGCCGACCGCAAGCACCGCGCCGGCCGTTCTACCGAACAGCCTGTCGAAAACGACAAAAACCGAACACCCAAGACCGAGAGCCAATGGAAACAGGCTGGCCCCCGCCATCGCTGTCGCGCTGGAAAGCGCGCCGCGGCGGCTGTCGCCGCGATAAATCATCTGGTGATACAGCGAAG
>JAQGJF010000118.1 GCA_028290765.1 Tardiphaga sp. | reverse complement strand
CGGATGAGCGGAACAACATCCGGGAGCACCGCGCGTTGACCCGGGTCTCGTTGGCGCCCACCCGGGCTACGGATCCGCCGTGATCTCCTTGTTTTCTCTCAAGATATGCCATCTTAAGATATATCTATTGACTCTCCCAGTCGTAATGCTATCTAAAGATACATCATCAACTATACAGAGGATCCGATCATGTTCGGAGCAAGACATTGCGATTCGCCCCGTGAGGGGCACTGGGCCGGCGGTCGCCGCTGGCGGCGCCATTTCGGTGGGGATTTTGCCGGCGGCGGCCGCCACGGCATGGGCGGCGGGGAAATGATGCGGGCCGGGCGGATGCTGGCGCAGGGCGACTTGCGGCTGATCGCGCTCGCTTTGATCGCCGAGCAGCCGCGCTACGGCTACGAGATCATCAAGCTGTTGGAAGACAAGACGGCCGGCTGGTATTCGCCGAGCCCGGGCATCGTGTACCCGACGCTGACCTATCTCGAAGAAGCGGGCTACGTCACGGTGCAGGCCGACGGCGCCAAGAAGCTCTACACCATCACCGAGGAAGGCCGCGCCTATCTCGAAGAGAACCGTGCCTTCGTCGATGCCGTGCTCGAACGGCTCACCGCGATCGGCGAAAAGGCGACGCGTATCCGCCAACATTTCGACCGGCCGGAATATGACGAGCATCGCGGCCGCCGCCGCAGCCGCGATGAGGCGGGCGACCGCTCGTCGATGCCGCCGCTGGTCCGCGCCGCGCTCGACAATCTGCGCGAGGTGGCCAGCAAGCGGCTCGAGGCCGACGAAGAGGCCGAGACCAAAATCGTCGAAATACTGATGCGCGTCGCGCAGGAATTGAAGAAGATGTGAGCGGGCCAGCGTGCCGGCTGGAGCGGGACGTTTACAGTCCAGTAACCGTCGCTAACTCCGTCATTGCGAGCGAAGCGAAGCAATCCAGGGCCACAAGCAAGACTGGATTGCTTCGTCGCAAAAGCTCCTCGCAATGACGGTGGAGGCTATTCCTTTAAATCATCCAGCTCACGCCTGCGCACTCAACTCCGCCCAGTCGAATTCCTCTTCCAGCCGATGGAACGCGTCGTCGCCGATGTCTTCCGCTTCGCGCTGCGCCAGGATCGACTGCCGCGCCGCGGCGATGGCGCGGCGGCGCAGCGGATCGGCGGGGAGTTCGCCGGACACCACGCCATCCGGATCGTTTTTCGCGCGCAGCAGCAAGGCGCGATATTCGAGCCGGAGGATTTCCGCCGCCTCCGACGGGTCACCGTCGATTTCATCGAGCGCGGCGCGATAGGCGATCGCCCGGGCCCGGCCGACCTCGGCCTCGACCGTGTTCTCGTCCTTCAGCCGCAGCACCAGGATCAGCGGCCGCAGCGTCAGGCCCTGGATCACCAGCGATCCCAGCACCACCGCAAACGCCGTCAGCAGGATCAGGTCGCGGTAGGGAAAACCTTCCGGCAGCGCGAAAGCCGCCGCCAGCGTGACGATGCCGCGCATCCCGCACCATGAAACGACGATGCCGCCTTGAACCGAGGGCGGCGCCATCGGCCGGCGGGGATGAAAGCCGTAGCGCGCGATCGAGAAGCGCATCACCGTGTTGTACGACATCACCCAGACGATCCGGGTGAGGATCACGACGCCGAGCACGGCCGCGGCGATCAGGCTATATTGCAGCCGCAACGGCGCGTCGAGCCGCGCCCAGATCGGCCCTAGTTGCAGCCCGATCAGCACGAAGGCCAATACGTTGAGCACGAACACCATGGTGTCCCACACCGCATAGGAGGGCACCCGCTGCCGCGCCGGGATGCGCGCCGGCGCGGTGCGCGCCACGATGATGGCATAGGCGACGATGGTCAGGATGCCCGACAGGCCGAGGTGCTCGGCGACGATCCATACCGTAAAGGTGCTGACGAACTGAACGATGATGGCGCTCGGCACGTCGGTAATGCGAAACAGCGCCCACATCGAGATCCTGGCAAAGACATAGCCGGCAACGAGGCTGCCGACGAGACCCAGCGCGATCGTCGGAGCGTAGTCGGCCCATCGGAAATGTTCGACGGCCGCGGCTCCCACGGCGACCCGGTAGATCAAGAGCGCACTGGCATCGTTGAGCAGGCTCTCGCCCTCGAGGATTTTCAGGATTCGATAGGGCAGCTTGACCTGGCGCAGAATGGCCGTCGCCGCCGCGGCATCCGGCGGCGCCACGATGGCGCCGAGGGCAATCGCGGCGGACCATGGCATGTCCGGCAGCAGCCAGCGGGTCAGCACGGCGACCGCCGCGGTGGTGAGGCCCACCGCAACGAACACCAGGGTGGAGACCGGCAGCCAGTTGTCGCGGAGATCGCGCAGCGACGTGTCAAAGGCGGCGTCGAGCAGCACCGGCGCCACGAACAACGCCAGCGCCAGCCCGGGCTCCAGCGTCCAGGAAGGCCCGGACGGCAAGAAGGCCAGCAGCACGCCGCCAAGGGCGAGAAAGGTCGGATAGGGCACCTTGGCCCGCCGGGCGGCGGCAGACAACACGACCGCGCCCAGCAAAAGGCCAATGATCCATTCGAATGTAATCAACTGGAAATTCTCCGTGAGCCGTCCGGCCCGCAACCTAGCATCGAACGTCCCGGTCGCCAGTAGCGGTCCGGGCTTGGCGAAGCCAGGCGCGCTCCGTCGCATTCCGCTGCCTTGGCTTCCGCGCTATGGTATCCGGGCGGCGGCCAGTTCCGAGTTCGAGCAGGACAAGCAGGACCCATCGATGCGACGTTGTTTGATAGCCGTGATGGCAAGCGCGGCCATTGCGTCTGTTTTATCGGCGGCTCCGCCCGGTGACGCGTTCGGCGCCGTCAGCGAACCCACGACCGATCCCAAGATCGACTTTGCCCCATGCTTTGCCGCCGCGGCGGCCGAAGCCGCTCCCGACCAGATCATCGCCAGTTGCGGTCCGGTGATCGACAACGAGAAAACGCCGGCCTCCGAGCGTCTTCGGGCGGTGCTGGCGCGCGCCGGCGCCTATATCCGCAAGGAGCAGGATGACCGCGCCATCGCCGATTATGACGTTGCCCTGAAGCTCGATCCGACGCTGGCCGACATCTTCAATGCCCGCGGCGAGCTGTGGCGCAAAAAGGGTGACCGGCCGCGCGCGCTGGCCGATTTCGGCGCGGCGATCAAACTCAACCCGCAGCATGCCGCCGCGCGCGCCAGCTACAAATCGCTGGCGCAGGAACTGGAGCGCCTCGGCGCCCAGATGGCGGTGGGCAACAACCCGAGTTTCAACTGCGCCAACGCGAAACGTCCGGTGCAGAAGGCGATCTGCGCCGATCCGGCGCTGGCCAAACTCGACCGCGATATCGACGGCGTCCACGCGCTGGTGATCAACGAGGCCGGCCGCGGCTCGCGCAACGCCCGCGAACTGCAGCGCCGGCAGGACGCCTTTCTGGCGACGCGCAACGCCTCGTTCGGCCGTCCGGGCTACGACTTGCTGAAAGCAATGAAGGCCCGGCTGCAGCAATTGCAGGGCGCGGATGGCTATTAGGTGCGCGCGCGGCCACGCGCTCAGATATTGCTGTCGGTGATCGCCGCGTAGATCATGGTGCGCAGCTCGCGCCAGATCGGAAAGGAGCCGCTCAACGCCAGCACCTGGGTCATGAAGACCGCGATCAGCTCCTCGGCCGGATCGATCCAGAACAAGGTCGTTGCGGCGCCGCCCCAGGCGCATTCGCCGGCGCTTCCAGCGATCAGCGTCCTGGCCGGATCGATCGTGACGGAGAAGCCGAGGCCGAAGCCGATGCCGTAATAGGTGGCTTCGTTGACCGGGGCCCGCGACATTTGCGGCAGGTCGGCGCCGCCGGGCAGGTGGTTCGACATCATCAGCTTCAGCGTCTTCGGGCCGAGCAGCCGGACGCCGCCGGCCTTTCCGCCATCGATCAGCGCGCAGCAGAAGGCGAGATAGTCGGTCGCGGTCGCGCACAATCCGCCGCCGCCGGATTTGAATTCGGGCAGGGCGAGGAAGCTGCTGGTCTCGGGATCATCGTGCAAGGTCAGCGTCGCGCCGCCTTGCGGATCGTCGGCGTAGCAGGCTGCGAAGCGGTGGGTTTTGCCGGCCGGCACATGGAAGTCGGTGTCGCTCATGCCGAGCGGATCGAAGATGCGCTCCTTCAGAAATTGCTCGAACGGCTTGCCGCTGATCTTGCCGATCAGATAGCCGATCACGTCGGTGGAGACCGAGTAGTTCCAGGCCTCGCCCGGCGAAAACTCCAGCGGGATCTTCGCGAGAGCCTCGATCATCGATGTCAGCGTGCCGACATTCTCGACGGCGCCGATCTTCGCCTCGCGATAGGCCGCATCCACGTTGGAGCGTTGCTGGAAACCGTAGGTGAGCCCCGAAGTATGACGCAAGAGGTCGACGATCAGCATCGGCCGTGACGGCGGCCTTGTGCGAAAGGCGGGCGCGGTGCCGCCGACGAACACGCCGAGATCCCTCCATTCCGGAATGTATTTATGGACGGGCTCGTCGAGCGCGACGCGGCCCTCTTCGACCAGCATCATGAAGGCGATCGAGGTAATCGGCTTGGTCATCGAATAGATGCGGAAAATGGTGTCGTCCTTGACCGGCACCTTGCGTTCGAGATCGGAATAGCCCTGCACGCTGTGATGCACCACCTTGCCGCGGCGACAGATCACAAGCTGGGTGCCGGGATAGCGACCCGTTTCGATGTAGCGATGCTTCAGATGCGCTTCGACACGGTCGAGACCAGCCTCGGACATGCCGGCCGATTCAGGCGAGGCGAGGTCGAGCATCGGCAATCTCCGCATTTAGGGGGATGATGAGTGAGCGACCATCTCTCGATACCGGGCATCCCGCATCCGGAATCGCGTTGCGGATGCAACAATGCCGGGAATTTGACGTGGCAAAAAAAGCGCGACGCGCCACCTATCCGTTGCTCGCAAGCCGCTGAGAATTGCGGCGCCGGTTTTCGAACCTCGAGGCACATTGCGGCGACCAAGTATTTGACGCGGTTAGGCCGCGGATGACGCTATTTTTCCGAGAGCCGCCGATGCGATCCTTTGTTTCGCCGTTTGCCGCGAGCGCGGTGCTTGCCGTCGCTGTTTTGACGTCCATCGGCGCCAGCGCCCAAACCGCCGTCGATCCGCCGGTCGCCTGCGCCGCCCTGACGGTTACCGCTTCAGCGCAACTGATCGAAAGCTGCACCGCGTTGATCGACAATCCGGCGACGCCGGACGCCGACCGTCTCGACGCCACGATTACCCGTGCCGTCGCGTTCCATGGCAACGGCCAGACCGCCAAGGCGC
>JAQGJF010000259.1 GCA_028290765.1 Tardiphaga sp. | reverse complement strand
ATTCGCGGAATGAATATTTGCCGAGATCCTTGCCGAGTTTTGCGCTCTGCCAGTTCTTTCCGCCGTCGGTGGATACAGCGACTTCCTTGATGCCCTTGCCGCCGTCGAACGCGATCCCCTTCAGCGTCGTGTTGCCCGCCTTCAGCCTGGCGCCGTCGGTTACATTGGTAATGAACGAGCGGACGGTGAAGCGGTTGATCGGGATCGTTGCCTTTGGCGCGGTGCCGGGCTCGACGCAGTTGCAGGGCGTGTCCGGGATGCGATAGGCGGATTTCATCCAGAAGCCGTCGAACACGCTGTCGATCACGGTGATCTCGTTGAGGTGCTTGACCCAGTAGGTGCCGTAATAGCCGGGAACGATCAGCCGCAGCGGAAAGCCGTTGAGCACCGGCAGTTCCTCGCCGTTCATGCCATAGGCCAGCATCACCTCGCCGTCGCGGGCATGGTCGATGTCGAGCGCCTTGACGAAGTCCGGGGTCTTGTCGCTGACCGGCCCGTCCATGCCGTTGAACGTGACCTGTTTCGCGCCCTGCTGCATGCCGGCCTTGTCGAGCAATGCCTTGAGCGGCACGCCGCGCCAGCGCGCATTGCCCATGGCGCCGTTGGCCAGCTGGCCGCCGGCGACGCGCGGATTGGAAAATCCGCGGCTGTTGCCGGAGCATTGATTGACGGCGGTCAGTTCGACCGCGGGCAGCTTCCTGATTTCCTTGAGCGACAGCTTGAGCGGACGATCGACCTTGCCCTTGATCTCGAGGGTAAACGTATCGGGATCGATGGTGAGTGGCACATCCGCCAGGTGGTAGCGGACGAAAAACGCATTGTTCGGGGTGATGGCGCCGTCATTGAAGACGGAAAACGGCGTCTCGAGCTGCGGCGGCCGGCTGGTCAGCCCGATCATCGAGCGCTTCTGCGGATACTTCACCAGTGGGCGCACGCCATTGTCGAACGGCAATGTCACCGTATCGAGGGCGAACGCCTTGATTGAACCCAGCGCGGCGGTGGTTCCGAGCGCGGCCAGTCCGCCACCGACGCGCTTCATCATCTGTCGTCTGTCAAGCATGGGGCTTCCTCCGAAGCTTTCGTATCGAGGCCGGTCATCACCGGCCTCGAGTCGCACGATTCACAACGCGGAAGCTTAAGTCAATTTATGCTTTCGGTAAGCCGGGGATCGCACAGCGTTTGCCGAGACAACAATTCGTTATCGTCGCCGCGTTGCAGCAAAGGGAATAAATCCAGCCACAACAGAAAACCCCGGCCGCGCGAAGCGACCGGGGCTTGTCGATGGAGTGAACCGAAGTCGGCTCAGTAGGCGCAGACGTTGACGGTGCGCAGGCGATAGCCGTACGGGGTCGCCACGCGGCGGGTCACGTAGCATCCGCCGTCATCGGCATAGCCGCCGCCGCCGAAGCCGATGCCGAAGCCCGGGTGGAAGTGGTGATGATAGCCACCGCCCCAACCGCCACCCCATCCACCGCCCCACGGCTTCGCGGAAGCGGCGGAGGGAGCCAGCGCCATCGCGCCGAGGGAAGCTGCGGCAACAAGTCCAAGAGTGATCTTACGAAGCATGGTCGTATTCCTTCAATGATGCGCCGTGGCGCGGGTTGATCGTTTCAGTTTCAGTCTTACCCATCGCCAATTCGTCGCGCGCCGAAGCGGCGGGGTTCGCCCGGTTCGGGGACAATTTGCTGAATGAATGTTCAGGTGTGCGCTAGATCACATTGCGAAGCAGGCCCGGCGAAAGCCGGACCAGAACCCTGGCGGGTTTGGTAAACGAGGGAATAACCGCGGAGCATAAATGCGACGTTGCGATGACCCTGCAGGATGGGTGGAGCGAAGCGATACCCATCGCTTCATCGCTCGTGGCGTGATGGGTATCGCTTCGCTCCACCCATCCGACGCAATTACTTGTCGCTACGCCGCCGCCACGCTCTCGTCCGCAACGATCGCCGCCAGCGTTCGCGCGTCGACGACGGTGCGCACCAGCATCGGTTCGGCGCGCCCGCGAATCGGGACTTCCTGTTCGGGCAGCACGTCCGCGGCGACGCCCGCGGTGGCGCGGACCTCGTCCGACAGCACGACCTCGCAGCCGAGATTCTTGGTCATGTCCTGCAGCCGCGCCGCGACATTGACGGCGTCGCCAAGTGCGGTGAACACCATGTGGTCGAGATAGCCGATGTCGCCGATGATGACTTCGCCGCCATGAATGCCGATGCCGAACCGGATCGGTTCGTGAAGATCGTGGCTGAGAAACTGGTTGAGCTCGTCGACATGAACCGCGATGGCGGCGGCGGCCCGCAGCGCCTGGCGGCAGGCGGTTTCATGGTTGCAGCTCAATCCGAACAGCGCCAATTGCCCATCGCCGACGAACTGGTTGGGCTGGCCGCCGCATTCGATCACCGCCTTGGATACCGAGCCCAGGAACCGGTTGACGATGAACACCGTATCGAACGGCAGCCGCTTTTCCGCCAGCTTGGTCGAGCCGCGCATGTCGACGAACATGCTGACCAGATAGCGCTCCTGGCCGATGCGGTGCGGAGCCGTTGGCGTGGCGTTGGCGGAGGTGGTCTGCGGCAGAAAAATCTGGAAGAACGACAGATCCGTGTCCGGCCGCAACTGGCAGGCGAGACGGATCGATGGATCGGCGCCCGCGCCCACCCGGTTGAGCACGAAGGCCTCGCGGCCCGAGGGCTCCGGCAACGCGCTGCAATCGCCGATCACGCGGATGCGGCATGTCGAGCATCGGGCGCGGCCGCCGCACACGCTGGCGTGCGGGACGTTGTAGCGCAGGCTGGCCTCGAGCACGCTCAGCCCCTTCGGCACCCGGATCGTTCTGCCGCTGCCGTAGGACAGGTTGACCATGCCGGCCCGGCGTTCCATCAGCGCGCGCAGGGTGCGGGCAGCCAGCACCAGTCCGAGCAGAACGGCATATCCGATCAGGAAATATTCGGTGACGTCGTCGAGCACGTTCTGCTGCGCCGCGCTTCCGACCTGCTGATGCGACAGATTATCCTTGATCCATTCCTGATCGGTACTCTGGTCCACGACGGCCCGCCCGCCCTGGTACAGGCCGAGCATCGCCAGCGTCGGCACCAGCAGCGCGGTGGCCAGCAGAAACGGCGCCGCGCGCTTGAAGAAGGCTTTCATCCGCAGCCAGAAGTACAGCCCGATGCAGCCGTGAATCCAGGAGACGAGCAGCACGAGGTACATCAGCCACATCTTGTACGGCTTGAATATCCAGTAGGCGTAGAACACCTGCGGATAGAGCTTTTCGTGCCCGAACAGGGCATGCCCCAATCGCACGCCGACGATATGGGCGACGATCAGCGCGGGGATGCTCAGTCCCAGCACCAGCTGCAGCGGCTCGATCGCTTTCCAGCGAAATTGCCGGCGTTCAAACAGCGCCCAGATTCCGAGACCGCCATGCACCGTCACCGCGATGTAGAACGCGGCGGCGACAGGCGGAAATTGCCAGAACAGGGTGTGAAAATTGACCCCGGCCGCCAGCGCATCGAGCGAGATGTTGCCGAGCGCGTGGTTGACGAAATGGCTGATGAGATAGGCGAACAGCACCAGCCCGCACACCAGGCGAACCTGCCGGACGCTGATGCCGCGCAAGCGTTTTGCGAGCTGGGCTCGGAAGCTGTCGGTGATCTGATCAGTGGCCAAAGCCGTCCTCCGCGTCGTCCCGGCCAACAGGTCGGCGCGAAGCGCCGCCCGATGAGAACTTTCCCCCGGGACCCAGAACCCCTGGCGTTGCTGCTATCAAAAGGAATCAACCCCAGGGCCACAACGAAATTCCTCACCGTCAGGATATGCCAGCAAGTTGACAGCCTAGTCGAGTCCGCCCAAAAGCTTCGCGATGGTTTTACCCCCGGAGCAGAGCTCGAATCCCGACCCCACGCCAAAAAACCTGCTCGCCGTGGTGGCGCTGATCGCGCTGTTGACCTGCATGCGCGTGGTCTATGCCAGCGTCATCGATCTGCGCACCGACGAGGCCTATTACTGGACGTTTTCCAAGGAAAACGTGCTGTGCTTCCTCGATCATCCGCCGATGATCGCCTGGTTCATTCGCGCCGGTACTGCGATCTTCGGCGACACCAATTTCGGCGTGCGGTTCGCCGGGCTGGTGGCCATGCTGGTCTCGCAATTGCTGCTGGCGGATATCGTCCGCCGCGTCACCCATGACATCCGCGCGGTGATCCTCGCGGTGCTGATGATGGAGGCCGCACTCTATTACGGGCTGCTGATGGCCAAGGTCGCGCCCGATATTGCGTTGATCCCGTTCGCGCTGGCGATGATCTGGGCGCTGGTCCGGCTGGCCGAGACCGGCGACGGGCGCTGGTGGCTGGCGGCCGGGGCCTTCGGCGGATGTGCCCTGTTGTCGAAATTCACCGTCGTGATGCTGCTCCCGGCTATCGCGGCCTTCATGCTGGTGCCGGACTGGCGCCGGCGCTGGTTGTTGAGCCCCTATCCGTGGCTGGCCGCGCTGATCGCGGCGCTGCTGTTCTCGCCGGTCGTGATCTGGAACGCGCAGCACGATTGGGCGTCGTTCAAATTCCAGTTGGTGCGGGCCGCGGCGGTCCACGAATTTTCGTGGAGCAGGATCGGCGAGTTCCTGGGCCTGCAGTTGGGGCAGGTCGGACCGGTGCTGTTGCCGGTGGTGTTGTCCGGCGTGGTGCTGACGGCATGGCGCGGATACCGCAAAGGCAATGCCGTCGCCATCCTGCTCTCGACCTGCGTGCTGGTTCCTTTCGGCTACTTCGTCTGGAAGTCGATGACGCTGCGGATCGGCGACACCTGGCCGATGTTCCTGTGGCCGGCGGGCTTTGCCGCCGCCGCCATCAACATCGCGCTGTTACCGCGCGAAAACTGGCCGGCCTGGATGATCCAATCGACGATGTTCTGGGCCAGGACCGCGATCGCGTCGGGACTGGTGCTCGTCATCCTGGTGTTCCTCTACAGCGTCGCCGTCCCCTGGAATCTGATCGGCCGCACCGATCCGATCGGCGGCGAGGCCGGCTATGCCGACGTCGCGGCGCGCGCCGAGGCGGCGATGAAGGACATCGGCGCGACCTGGATCGCGACCTCGGACTACCGCACCTATGCGATGCTGCGCTGGCATCTGCGCGACCGCGTTCCGGTGATCCAGATCAACGAGCGAGCGCGGTTTCTCGGTTTCCGCGATCCCGGCTCGGACCGGATCGAGGCACACACTGGCCTCTACGTCGCGCGCGATCCGGACGACGCGACGCCATTGCTGTCATCGACGTCCGCGATGTTCGAGCCGCTCGGCCGGATCGACCGCAGCTGGCGCGGCATGGTGATGAGCAGCTATCTGATGAAGAAGCTCACCGGCTGGACGCCGGATCTGAACCCGCCGCCCAGTTCACCGTTCTACCAGTGGCGCTGGCTGGCGTGAGATGTCGACGGACGCGGCGACGGATTCCTGCGCTCGCCGAGGTCGGAATTCATTCACCAAACTCTCCGCTGCAATCGCTGGGCGCTTTTGCAACTCTGCCCAATGCGGTATCCCGACACCCTAAGATTATCGGCTTTGAGGAGAATCGGTTGATGTTTCGTCGTATCGCCGCGCTGGCGCTGGCCTGT
>JAQGJF010000110.1 GCA_028290765.1 Tardiphaga sp. | reverse complement strand
GGCGCGTATTTCAAAAGCACCGGGCCGCTCTGCCGGTCGGCCACGAAGAAGCGCCGCGTCGGCGCATTCGCGACGCGCATCTCCTCGGTCACCACATAGCGTTCCAGGAAACTGCGCTCGTGGCCGCCGTATTTTCTCGGCCAGGTCATGCCGAGCCAGCCGCGTTCGCCGACCCGGCGACTGAATTCCGGCGCGTCGGAATCTTCGCGCTGCGGCTTGTGCGGATCGAAAGTCCCGGCGGCGATTTCCGCGGCGAGGAAGGCGCGCACTTCCCGGCGCAACACCTCGCATTCCGGCGGCAGGCGGATCGGATCGAAACGAAGGGCTGCGGTCATCTGTGAATCTCGTCTTCAATCAAGGCGCCAGGCTTGAACATCAGCTTGAACATCAGCGCGAACATCAACGCGACGCGACCAGCGGCCATAATTCATCGGCGCCGCGCGCGGCGACGAGCTTGCCCAGTTCCACCGCCCAGTAGCTGTCATGGCCAAAATCGTCACGCCACGCCAGCGCGCGCAACGTATAGCGGTGCAGGATGTGCTCCAGGGTGAAGCCGATGGCGCCATGGACCTGATGCGCGATCGCCGCGCCCTTTTCGGCGGCCTCCGCGCAGCGGATTTTGGCCGATGCGGCTTCGAGAAATACCGCGTCGTCGAAGGCGGTAGCGTTGCTGATCGCATCCGCCGCCGAACTGGCCGCGGCCAGCGCCGCAGCGGCCTCACCGGCGAGCTTGGCCAGATTGTGCTGCACCGCCTGGAATTTCGAGATCTTCTTCACGAACGCGACGCGCTCGTTGGAATAGCGCACGCTGATCTCCAGCATGGTTTCCAGCGCGCCCGCGATCTGCAGGCTTCGCGCCACCCCGCCCATCAGCATCAGCGACGCCTGATCGAAGCCTTTCGGTGCCGGCTTTAGCGCAACGGGCTTGACGCTGCTGAGGATCACGGTGTCGCTGCCATCGTCGGCCAGATTGCGCCCGGCCTCGATCCGGCAGGCGGCTGCATCGACCAAAGCAATCGCAACGCCGGCGGCACCGGTCGCGAGCACGGCAATATGCTTTGCTTCACGCGCGAACGGCACGCCCCGCGCGCGTCCCGACAGAGTGCCGTCGGCGTTGATGGCGATGCGGTCTTTCGGGCCCGCGGGTGCGATCGTCATCTCACCCGTGGGCGCTGCAATTTTGGCCTGAGCCAGCAGCCAACCGGCCAGCATGGTCTCGGCAAGCGGAACCGACACGGCGAACCGCCCGGCCGAACTCAAGACGCTGAATCCCTCCGCCAGGCTGGCGCCCGAACCGTCGCAATCCTCGGGCACCCACGACAGCGGCAGCCCGGCCTCGGTCAAGGCGTGCCACAGCGGCCTCATCCAGCTTCCGTCCTTGCTGCTGTTGATGGTCTGGGCGTTGGCGAGATCGCTGAAAATGCGCTCCGCGGTCTCGGCAACAATATTCTCGCTCTCGGCCACGGCGTTCCCTGTCTGCACCAGCGCACATCTCATGCGGCGCAAGTGCCGAGCATGGGGTGCTGCTAATTTTCTTGGGCGTCATGATGGGGAAAAGCCGCCGGGATGACAAGCGTCACCGTCCGCGGGTCGGTCTGCAACGCTGGCATGATGTGGCGGCACAACCGACCATTGGCCTCGGATTTATTCCGCACAACGGTTTTTTTGCCAATTTGCCTCGCATTCACCGGGCGATGTGCTAGATCGCTGGCGTGGCGACGCCATGCTTGAAAGCAAGAAAAGAGGAAATGCAGATGTCGAAGGACGGTTTGTGCGTGATCGTAACGGGGTCGGCATCGGGTCTGGGTGCTGCGACCGCGGCCATTCTGGCCAAGGACGGCGCGCGCATCGTTGTCAATTATTCGTCGAGCCAGAAGGAAGCCGAACAGACCGCCGATCTCTGCCGCGCCGCCGGCGGCGAAGTGCTGGTGGTGCAGGGCGACGTGTCGCGCGATGAGGATTGCAAGCGCATCGCCGCGGCGGCTGCCCCCTGGGGACGCGTCGACGCCCTGATCAACAACGCCGGCATCACCAAGCACATGGCGCATAATGATCTCGACGGGTTGTCGGCAGAGGATTTTCAGCGGCTCTTTGCGGTAAATACGATCGGGCCTTACCAGATGGTCCGGGCAGCCCGGTCCCTGCTGGAAGCCGGTGCCAAAGCGTCGGGCCGCGCGTCGGCAGTGGTCAATGTGTCGTCAGTGGCCGGCATCAACGGCGGCGGTTCATCGGCAGCCTATGCCGCGAGCAAGGGCGCGCTGAACTCGCTCACGCTGTCGATGGCGCGGGCACTGGCGCCCTTGATCCGCGTCAACGCGATCTGCCCCGGCTATATCGACACCGGCTGGTTCGAAAAGGGACGGGGAGCGGACGCGGCGGCCAAAGCGCGCGACACCATCAAGGCCAAGGTGCCGCTCAAGTCCGCATCGACCGCGCAAGATGTCGCGAATCTGGTCTGCTTCCTCGCCACCTCGTCGTCCAGCCAGATGACCGGTGAGTTGGTGCGGGTGGATGCCGGGCTTCATTTGCTGATCTGAGCGTTCTCGTCGTCCCGGCCAACGGGTCGGCGCGAAGCGCCGCCCGATGACAGGCCCCGGCCGGGACCCAGAACCCCCGGCGTTATTTGTTGTCCAGGCCGTCCGCCCAGTGGTCAACGAGACGATACAGAGTCTGGATCCCGGCTTTCGCCGGGATGACTCGTTGAGAGGAATTCGGTCGCGGCAGACGCGATCCGCCTTATCTGTTGCCCGGATCCGAAATCACGCGGCTAGCCACCAGCCTGTTCCAGATGAACAGCACCAACAGCGCGCCGATGGTCGCGGTGATGAAGCCGGCGCCCTGGTCGGGGCCGTAATGGCCGATGGCCTGGCCGATAAAGGTGGCGAGGAACGCACCGGCGATGCCGAGCACCGTGGTCAGGATAAAGCCCGAGGGATTGTTTGGGCCGGGCGACAGCAGCCGGGCGATAATGCCGGCGATGAAGCCCACGATGATGATCCAGAGAATGCCGCTCATGCCTGTCGTCCTTTTGTGAAACAGTTTCGAACATCCAATGCCGCGCCGGCCGGCCCCTCTAAGCCGGCCCGCT
>JAQGJF010000056.1 GCA_028290765.1 Tardiphaga sp. | reverse complement strand
GAATGTCAGGCTGCGATCGACCGGCAACAGGGCTTCCGTCACGTGTCGAGCCTCCGGCGACAGCAAAAAGGGCGATCAACGCCGCCATTTGGTCGGGTCCGGCCACGCCGTGTCAACTGGGCATGGTGCTGGGGGAGGCCCCCGCGGGCCGAGGGCGCCTTCAGTGAGTCGGCGTGAGGCGCGGGCCGAGGCGTGTTGCAGATCTCTCTAGGACGTCCATTGCGCCTTCGTCGATTTTACATCGCCGCCAGCATTCCGCCGTCGACATAGATGATTTGGCCGTTGACGTAGTCGGAAGCGGCAGAGGCGAGGAACACCGCGGCGCCGACGAGTTCGTCGGGACGCCCCCAACGCTTCGACGGGATGCGGGACATCAGCCAGCCGTTGAATTCGGGATTGTTCACCAAGGCCTCGTTCATGTCGGTCAGCATGTAGCCGGGGCCAATGGCGTTGGCCTGGATGCCGCTCGCTGCCCATTCGACTGCCATCGAACGCGTGAGGTTCTTGATGCCGCCTTTGGCCGCGGTGTAGGGCCCGATCGTCGGGCGCGCCAGTTCGCTGGCCAGCGATCCGATGTTGACGATCTTGCCGCGCTTGCGTGGGATCATTCGTTTCGCCGCCTCGCGACCGATGACGAAGGCGCTGGTGAGGTTGGTCTCGATCACCTTGCGCCACTCCGCCGACGAGAATTCGACCAGCGGCTTGCGCACTTGAATGCCGGCATTGTTGACGAGGATGTCGATCTCGATTCCCGCCGCGTCAAAGCGCGCGAAGGCCTCGACGATTCCGGCTTCATCGGTTACGTCGAAGGCTGAACCTTCCGCCGCGTATCCGGCGGTGCGCATGTCGGCTACCGCGGCTTCGACGCGAGCCGGGTCGATGCCATTGATGATCAACCGTGCACCGGCTTTCGCCAGCCCTTCGGCAATGGCACGGCCAAGTCCGCGCGAGGAACCGGTCACCAGCGCCGTACGGCCAGAGAGATCGAACAAGGCTTGCGACATTTCAAATCCTCAAACGTTGCTGCGGCGAACGGTCAGATCCGGGCGCTGGTAGACCGCGGGTAGCAGGTCGATGCAGAGGCCTTCGCCCTCCATCGGATAGACGTATCCGTCCCTGATCACGGGCATATTGGTGACAAGTTCATTGTACCAGCCCTTGTAGAAGGCGCGCACGGATTCCTGGATCAGCGTGTTCGGCTGGCTGAACGACATGTGCACCGCGGCGGCGAAACCGACCGGGCCGATGCAGTCGTGCGGCGCGAAGGGACGGTGGTAGGTTTCGGCCATCGCTGCGATCTTGCGTCCCTCGGTGAGCCCGCCAGTCCAGCACAGGTCCGCCATCACGACATGCATCGCGTCGCGGTCGAGCATGTCCTTGTAGGGATAGCGTGACCCCAGCGTCTCGCTGGCGCAGACCCAGACGTCGGTCGAGCGCGCATATTCCGCCAGCGCTTGCGGGGAGTTCATGCGAATCGGGTCCTCGTACCAGGTCGGCTTGTATGGCTCGAGCGCCTTGGCAATCTTCATGGCGGTCGGAAGATTCCACAGGGAATGGAATTCGACCATGATCTCCATCTTGTCGCCGACTGCCTTGCGGATCTTCTCGAACGGTTCGACCGCTTTCTTCATTTGCTCCGCGCTGATGAACAGGCCCTGGTTTTCCTGCGCCGCCGGATCGAACGGCCAGATTTTCATCGCGCTAATTCCGCTTTCCAAAAGGCTTTCGGCCACCGCGTCGGCGCGGTTCATGAAGCCGTCGAGGTCTTCATAGGGCCCGTCGGACACACCGAGGTTCCAGTTGGACACCGGCTTGATGTTGGTGGAGCGGACGTATTGATAGCCGGCGCAGGTGTTGTAGATACGCTGTTTGTCGCGACAGAGACCGCCAAGCATCTGATGGACGGGCAGGTGGCAGACCTTGCCGAACAGGTCCCACAGCGCGATGTCGATCGCCGACGCAGCACGATATTCGACCCCAGTCGACGATTGCGCCATCGGCAGGTTGAGCATGTCGCGATGGATCGCTTCGATGTGAAGCGGGTTGCGGCCAAGCAACCGTCCCGCAAACGTGTCGTGGATCTGGGCTTCGACCGCACCGGCGCCGTAAAAGGTTTCGCCGAGGCCGATCAGGCCGGCATCTGTGTGGACGCGGACCCAAAGCACATTGGCGAATTCTTCCGTGCGAAGAGTCTCGATCGATATGATCTTCACGGCAGGCGTCCTCCCATAGGGCTTGGTCCCCGCGCGACGGCCAGCCGTGGCCAGGGGACTCTTGTTTGTTGATGCGACCGCGTTTTCGACCGCGACGGACCGGAGATTAACTCCGCTTGTAATATATCACAACATGTTTTAATATTGATGCAAAGGCGAGCGACCCGGCGAGAATGCGGGCGGAGGAAACGGGGATGGCAAAGCGCAAAGGCGCTCTCGAACTGGTGCGTCCGGACGCAAGCGGCGCCCCGACCAGGCGCAATCGCATCAACTTTTTCGAGCTCGCTTATCAACGCATCGAAGACCGTCTGGTCAATTGCGAACTGAAGCCCGGGCGATTCCTGACCGTGCAGGAATTACAAACCGTCACGGGCTTCGGACGAACGCCGGTGCATAACGCGGTGAACCAGCTCGCCGCAGATACGCTGATCATTATCCGGCCTCGACACGGCCTGCAGATCGCGCCAATCGATCTGGCGCGCGAGCGGTTGCTGCTCGGGCTCCGGCGCGACATCGAACGCTTCGTCGTCAAGCTCGCGGCCGAGCGCGCGAGCCTCTCGCACCGCAATCAAGCGCTTCACATCGAACGCGTGCTGAAAGAGAAGCACGACACCCTGACGCTCGACGAATTCAACAAGCTCGATCGGCGCATCGACGCGTTGCTGCTCGCAGCCTCCGGCGAGCCTTTCCTGACCCATACGCTCAGGCCGCTTCACACCATTTATCGCCGCATTGGCTTCATCCATCATCGCTACATGCCCGGTCAGACCGATCTTTCAGGCACGATCGATCGTCACGTCGTGATCCTCAACGCTTTCGCGAACCGGCGGGTCGATCGCGCTGTCGCCGCGACCGACGCGCTGATCGACTTCATGGACACTATGTTCGAGGGAATGGAATCCGGCATCGACCCGGGCCTGCTGGATTGCAGCATCGAGCCGCTGTTCGAGGCCTAGACGATCAATTTACAGAGAGCCACAGGGAGCAACGAACATGACGACGGCAGTTCTTCCACAACGCGCGGCGATGGATAGCGCCGTCCGCTATCTGGTCAGCAAGTACAGCCCCAAGGGCAACAGGGTCGGATGGCTGATGATGGCCTCGATCCTCGTCGAGGCCTGGGATCTTTATTCCATCGCCTTCGTCCTGATATTCATCCGCGAACAGTATCAGCCGGATCCGTTGCTGCTGGGTCTCGCGGCCGCCGGCACGCAGGGAGGAGCGCTCATCGGCGCACTGATCGGCGGGTGGCTGTCCGACAAGATCGGCCGGCGCATCATGTTTCTGGTGACGATGATCCTGTTTATCGTCCTGGCGCTGGCGCAGGCCTTTGTGACGGGTATCGGCTGGCTCATCGTCATTCGCTTCCTGCTGGGCGTGCCGCTCGGAAGCGATATTTCGACCGGCTACACCTACATCATGGAATCGATGGCCAAGGGCGAGCGCGAGGTCATGGGCAATCGCTGGCAGTTCATGTTCGCTGTAGGTGAAGTACTCACGTTGGGGGTGATCGCGATCTTCCTCATTCTCGAGCTCAATCACGAGACAATATGGCGCGTAACGCTCGGATTAGGCGCGCTCCCCGCGCTGGTCATTCTCATCATGCGCCACGACGTGCCGGAAACCGCCGTTTGGCTCGTGCAGCAAGGCCGGTTCAGCGAGGCCAAGCGGGTCGCACGGGAAATGTACAACGATCCGCTGGACATGCTCCCGGACCAGGACGTCGTGGTGCCGAAGGCGCGCCCGGCGGCCTTCCTCGCCGATCTGCGCAAGGATCCGATCCGCTGGCGCGCGACGCTCTACGGCTGGATCGCCTGCTTTGCCCAAGCAAGCGAGTTCTCGACCTTCGCGTTTTACCTGCCGGTGATGTTCGCGATGGTCGGTGTTTCCTCGATCCTCGGCAACAATCTCGTCACCATGGCGCTGTTTGCGTTCGCGGCGGTTTCGGGCTGGGTCGGGCCACTGTTGACGCCGAAGATCGGCCATCGCGGCATCGGCATCGCCGGATTTTCGATCGTGCTGGTTTCGCTGCTGATCGCCGCCGCAGCACTTTATACGGACCACAAATATATCCTGCCCTTCGCCGCGGCAGGCATGCTGTGGGGCCACTATTGGGACGCCTCGAATTGCATGACGATCCCGACCATGGTGGCAAAACCCGAGTACCGCGGCACGGCGAGCGGCTTTGCCTACATGTTCGTCAAGCTGCCGTCTTTCCTCGCTATCTTCCTGTTCCCGTCGCTGTTCGCGGCGATCGGCCAGGCCAATGCCACGCTGTTCGTCGCAATCTTCCCGCTGATCGGGTTGCTGGCGGCGATCTTCATCCTGCCGGAGGTTTATGGCTACGAGCACGACTGAGCGGCCGGATCGGCGAATGAGACGGTGCTACCCGTCTCCCGCCTTTCGTGTCCGGCACTCGGGCAAAAAGTGTGGGTGCGCCCTCGCGCCAGTTGTCCCGGGGATCAACGTCTGTTCTACACAAGGTGGAATGGACATGAAGGGGAGGCGGCTTGTCATGCGACGCAAGGTCATCATCACTCTGGGCGCGGCGGTGTTGGCGATGGGGGCGCTGCCGGTACGCGCACAGACGTTCCCGAACTACGGTTGCGCCGACGGGACCAAATTCATCGTCGGATTTTACCCTTACGACAAGCGCGCGCACATCCAGCTCGACGGCAGGGCCGTGACGCTTGCCAAGCGCCTTGCCTTGTCGGGCGCGCGCTATACGCGCGGCGACGTCACGTTGAGGGTGGCAAAGGACGGCTCCGCCACGCTCAAGCACGCGCGGCGCCCGGTGACCGCCTGCAGCCTGATTTGACGGCCATCCGGTCGCGCGAGGCGCGCGCTCACGGCGCTTTTTCGAGATGGGAAGCGCTTTCCAGATTTTGCGTGCGTGCGATCTTGGCCAGTTCGCAGCCTTCGCAATAGCGACTGTCCTTGTAGTCGATCCAGTTATGGGCATAGACGTGGTCGCTGGAAATGCCGTAGCGCGTTTGCAGCACCCTGACCAGGATGCGCCAGGCGGCGGTCTGCGCTTCGGTCACCGGCCGTCTCACATTGGGATAATTGCCGACGAATTCCACGCCGATCGAATTATCGTCGGTCACCTGCTGATAGGTGGGACCGTTGTCGATGAATTTGTTGTCGTTGCGGTTTCCGCTTCGGGCATGATGCGGAACGGCGAACTCGACCACCGCCCAGTACACGGTGCCGTCGGTCTCGACCCAGATGGTGGCGCCGCGCCGATCGGGCTTTTCCATCTGCGCCACCGCGTTGCGCCAGGCCGAGCCGACCGGGCCCTCGGACTGGTGAACGATGATGTTCTGCCATTCGCGGGCATTGGCCAGATCGCCCCACGGTGACAGCCAGACCATGTTGAGTCCGGGAATGTCGGGCGTTCCCCTGGCGCGCGCGGCGATCTCGAAGCTGGACAGGGTTTGTGCGGCGAGCGGGCCGCACGAAATGCAGGCCCAAAGCAGCAGCAAACCCAATTTCAGGGTCGTGCTTCCCGGTCCGGAATCGCTGCGTCTACTCATGTGCAATGCAGCGTAGCGGACATCGCGCGGAAGCGAAAGCGTCTGGTTCACCGAAAAGTGCTGCCAACGTCGAAGCGGCACCGTTGCTGCTGGTCCGTCGCTGGATGACTTTCCCCGGCCGCGGTGTAGGATCACGCCTCCCGCGGGAGGATCTATCGGTGGCTTTGGATTCACGGATCGAACATTTCAAGCAGGGCAAGGCGCTGCGCCTCAAGACGCCGCGGGAGGCGCATGCCGAGCTGAAGGGGCCGATGAAGCGAAATGCGGTCGCCATCCTGGCCGAGAGCGATCCCGACCGCGTCCCGGAATTGATCGGGGAGCGTTACACCCGGATGATACTGAGCCCGTTCGCCTTCCTGCGCGGCGCTGCGGCGGTCATGGCGACCGATCTCGCCGGCCAGCCGATGGCCGGCATTCCGGTCCAGGCCGGCGGCGACAGCCATCTGATGAATTTCGGCGCCTTCGTCACGCCCGAGGACAACATTCTGTTCGACGTCAACGATTTCGACGAGACGCTGCCGGGGGTGGATTTCACCGTCGACGTCAAGCGTCTGGCGGCCAGCGTCGCAGTGGCGGCCATGGCGGCCGGTGCGCCGCGCAAGCAGGCGCGGGCGATCGCGGCCTCCGCCGTGAAGGCCTATCGCTGGCACATGGCCAGCCTCGCCAAACTGTCGCCACTGGAAATATGGCACTCCCGGATCGATCTCGAAGCGGAAATCGACATGATCGGCAACGGCGGTTTGCGGCGCAAGCTGACCGGGATCATCGACAAGGCGCGGGGCGAGGGTCTGTCGAAGGACGACAACTTTCCGCATCTCGCCGGCGGCGGCGATGCCCGGATCGTCGACAAGCCGCCGACCATCTTCCATCTCGATCCCAAGGCCGACGCGCGGCACAAGATCGACGCCGAGCGCCTGTTTGCGACCTACCGCAAGGGCCTCAATCCCGATCGTACGCGGCTGATCGATCGCTTTGTCATGAAGGATATCGCCTTCAAGGCGGTCGGCGTCGGCTCGGTCGGAACATTCTGCTGTGTTGCCTTGTTCATGACCGGCGACGGCGAGGCGCTGTTCCTGCAGGTCAAGCAGGCGCAGAAGTCGGTGCTGGAGCGGCTCGGTGGCAAGCTCGGCTATCACGGCAACCAGGGCCGCCGCGTCGTCGAGGGGCAGCAGATGATGCAGGCCGCCAGCGATATCTTCTTAGGGTCAACGCAGGATACGGCCTCCGGCCGCGAATTCTATGTCCGTACCCTGAAGAACCGTCGACTGGGCGGTGTCAGCGAACTCAGCGAGGGCAAGGATCTCGGCGATTACGCCCAGCTGTGCGGCAAAACCCTGGCCCGTGCCCATGCCCGCTCCGGTGAGCCCGCGATGATCGCCGGTTATCTGGGCAAGAGCGAGGTGATCGACGATGCGATTGCCTCCTTCGCGATGGCCTATGCCGATCAGACCGTCGCCGATCACGCCGCGCTGGTGAAGGCCAAAGCCACCAAGGCGAACAAGACCGTGAAAGCGAAGCCGGTCACGACGAGGAAGACCGCGAAGGCGGCGTGAGTTTGTATCGCCCGCGAGTTGCGCACCTGTAAGACGTCAGTTGGATCCGGTTGACGCTGCGGTAAAGCTGCGGTCCACCGCTTTGCCGACGTCGAGCGTCTTGGCGATGATGCCGTATCTTGTGGCACGGTCGGAGGCTTCCTGGACTTCCTTGACAATGCTCGCGTCAATGACGATTGGGCTGGTTCGCTGCGCGGTGTAGGCGCTGAGCAAGACGTCTTCCGGAAGTCTGGTCAGCTCGGCGGTGCTTTTGGCGTAGACGGCCAGGTGATCCAGCGACCACAGCCGCGCCTTGTTGAGCCGTTGAACCAGATCCTGCACGGCGGCCCGCTTGGTGGCGATGGCCTGGTCGGATGCGACCAGGAAGGTGATGGTCGGTGTCAGTCCTTCACCGTTGGCTACAATCCGCGCTTTATCCTTGAGCGTCGCGTAGGAGACGTAGGGTTCCCAGACCGCCCATCCGTCGATCGAACCTGCGACAAGGGCGATCTTGGCGTCGACCGGGCCCAGCGGTGCGAATGTAACGTCGTCGATCTTGTGCCCCGCCTTCTCCAGCGTGGCATCGATCAGGAACTGGCCCCAGCCTCCGCGCGTTCCCGCCAATCGCTTTCCTTTCAAATCGGCCGCGGTCTTGATCGGCGAGTCGTTGCGGACCAGGATGGCCTGTGTCCTGGCGTCGGCGCGGGTGCCTCCGATGGCCTTGATCGGCGCACCGGCGGCATAGACGGTCAGGAAAGCCAGATCGCCGGTATAACCAACGTCGAGCGCACCGGCGTTGAGTGCTTCGAGGATCGGCGCCGCGGCCGGAAACTCGGACCACTCGATCTTGTAAGGCAGATCCTTGGCGAGCCCCGCGATCTCGAGCAGCGAGCGATTGCCGCCCTTCTGATCGCCGACACGAAGCGTGACGGCGTCCGAGGCCAGCGCCGACGCGGTGATGGCGACGCCGATAGCGGCTCCGAAAAGAGT
>JAQGJF010000249.1 GCA_028290765.1 Tardiphaga sp. | reverse complement strand
AGGCTTCGAAAGTCCGGCTTCTCATCTCTCATATAGGCGACCAGCAGGTCCTTGGCCTGGATGATTCCGATCGGATCGTCGCGGTTGCCGTCCGACACCGGAAGTCGCGAATGCGGGCTCGACGCGAAGGTTTCCCGGATCGCATCCTCGGCATCGTTCAGGTCGATGACATGCACCTCCGGACGCGGTGTCATCACCGCGCCGACTGGACGATCGCCGAGCCGCATGACGCCCGCGATCATTTCCTTTTCGCCGGGCTCCAGAACGCCGGCGGTCTCGGCTTCCTGGACCAGGCTATGGATCTCGTCTTCGGAAACCTTTTCTTCGCCTTCGCCACCCTGGCCCAACAAGGCGAGGATGGCTTTGCCCGACATGTCGAGGACGAACACCAGGGGCGACGAGATTTTCGCCAGCAGGACCATCGCCGGCGCGACCTTGACCGCGATCGCTTCCGGATCGCGCAGCGCGACCTGCTTGGGCACCAGTTCTCCCACGATCAGGGTGGCATAGGTGATCAGCGTGACGACAAGGCCGACGCCCAGAATATCGGCGACCGATCGCGACAGGCCGAGTTCGACGAAAACTTCCGTCAATCGCTGGCCCAGCGTGGCGCCGGAGAAGGCGCCCGACAGCACGCCGACCAGCGTGATCCCGATCTGAACGGTGGAGAGAAATTTTCCGGGATCGGACGCCAGGGTCAGGGCTCGCCGGGCGCCCCGGACCCGCTTCTGCGCGAGCGCGGCAAGCCGCGCCGGCCGCGACGAGACGATCGCCAGTTCCGACATCGACAGCAGACCATTGACGACGATGAGAACGACGACGATTCCAAGTTCCACAGATAGCATAGTGTGCTTTTACCGATTCCGGTCTTGAGTGATTCCGCGGCGGTTTGGCCGGCCGAGTCCTTAAATACCAAGTCCTTAAATACAGTGCCCTTATATAGGAGCCCGTTGGGGACGTTTCCCGGAATCCCGTGGTATTTGACAAAATGCCGCGATATCGAAGCTAGAGCATGTTCCGGCGAAGTGGGATCCGGTGTCGCCGACAAGGACATGCTCCAACACAAGAATCTACAGCGCTCCCCGGTGATGTTGGATCAGCGGGAAACGCTGTGAAGCGCTGTAGAGGGTCAAGAGCCCGGATTTCGGAGTTCAGGTGGCACGCAAGACCGATGAGACAGCCGAAAAGCGCGCGAGCCCGCAGCTCGACCACGCGGTCGCGGCGGATCTGATCGCGGTTCTGGCTGCGGTGACCGACGGCGAGCCGCGCGTGATGACCGTGGCCGAGGGAAAAGCATTGCCGGCGGGACCGTTCGAACCCGGCCACCGTTCGCTGCAGACGGGCTTGCGCGCCTGGGTCGAGCAGCAGACCCGGCATCCGCTCGGCTATGTCGAACAGCTCTATACCTTTGCCGACCGCGACCGCACCGGAGAACATGCCGGGCAGCATGTGATTTCGATCAGCTATCTCGGTCTCACGCGCGAGGGCCTGGCGCCGGGCGCTGCCGAACCCGGCTGGCGAAGCTGGTACGAATATTTTCCCTGGGAGGACCACCGCGCCGGCGCGCCGCGCATGATTGCGGCGACACTCGCGCCGGCGTTGCAGGCCTGGGCGAAGCAGGCCGACGATCCCGAGACGCGGCGCGCGCGCCGGCAACGCGCCGCCATCCATTTCGGCCTCGACGATCACGGCTGGAACGAAGAGCTGGTGCTGCAGCGCTACGAACTGCTCTATGAAGCGGCGCTGGTGCCGGAAGCGCTGCATGATCGCGCCGAGGCATCTGCCATTCCCGGCCGGGCGATGTCGGGCGACCATCGCCGAATTCTCGCCACCGGCATCGCGAGGCTGCGCGCCAAGATCAAATACCGGCCCGTGGTGTTCGAATTGATGCCGCAGCGCTTCACTTTGCTGCAGCTGCAGCGCGCGGTCGAGGCGCTCGCCGGCCGTCTGTTGCACAAGCAGAATTTCCGCCGCCTGATCGAAACCCAGGAACTGGTCGAGGAAGCTGGCGGCATGGCCGCCGATTCCGTCGGACGTCCGGCCAAGCTGTTCCAGTTCCGCCACGCCGTGCTGGCCGAGCGGGCGTTCGCCGGAACCAAGCTGCCGCTCGCCAGATCGTGACGAAACAGGGCTTGACGAGGCTTATACTCAGTTATAGCATATATATGCTCAACGTGAGTATAAAATATGAATCCTTCAGTTCAGACCTTGGCGCGCACGGCCCCCTTGTATGAGCGCGTCCGGCGGGTGATCCCGCCCTCCGAATGGCCGGCATTCGCCGGCGACGTCGATGCGATTCTCGAATTGAAACGCCGGCGCAACGCCGTGATCCTGGCGCACAACTACCAGACGCCGGAGATCTTTCACTGCGTCGCCGACATCGTCGGCGACAGCCTCGCGCTTGCCCACAAGGCGATGACGGTGGACGCCGATGTGATCGTGCTCGCCGGCGTGCACTTCATGGCCGAAACCGCCAAACTTCTGAATCCGGACAAGACCGTGCTGATTCCGGATTTGGCGGCGGGCTGCTCGCTGGCGGAGTCGATCACCCCGCAGGACGTCCGGCTGATGCGCCAGCGCTATCCCGGCGTGCCGATCGTCACCTACGTCAACACCTCGGCCGCCGTGAAGGCGGAATCCGACATCTGCTGCACCTCCGGCAACGCCCGCGCTATCGTCGAGTCGCTCGGCGTGGAGCGCGTGATCATGCTTCCCGACGAATATCTCGCCCGCAACATCGCCGCCGAGACCGACGTGAAGATCATCGCCTGGAAGGGCCATTGCGAGGTGCATGAGCGCTTCACCGCGGAGGAAGTGCGGGAGCTGCGCGAAAATCATCCCGGCATCGTTGTGCTGGCGCATCCGGAATGTCCGCCCGATGTGGTGGCGGAGGCGGATTTCTCCGGCTCGACGGCCGCGCTGTCGCAGTTCGTGGAAACGCGGAAGCCACCGCGCGTGGTGCTCCTGACCGAATGCTCGATGAGCGACAATGTCGCGGTGGCGCATCCCGATGTCGAGTTCATTCGCCCCTGCAATCTCTGTCCGCACATGAAGCGCATTACGCTTGGCAACATTCGCGAGGCGCTCGAGCAGAACCGCCATGTCGTGACCATCGATCCGGTGCTGGCCGTTGCCGCGCGCCGGGCTGTGGAAAAGATGTTGATGATATGACCGAAAACCCCCGGGATCTGGTCGGAAATGCCGTCATCATCGGCGGCGGCGTCGCCGGCCTGATGACGGCGCTGTGCCTCGCGCCGGCCCCATCGGTGCTGCTATCCAAATCGCCGCTCGGCGTCGACGCCTCGACGCCATGGGCCCAGGGCGGTCTCGCCGCGAGCCTCGGCGACGACGACGAACCGGCGCTGCATCTGGCGGACACGCTCCATGCCGGCGACGGTCTCTGCGACGCCGCGGTCAGCAACCGGATCGTGCGCGCGGCGCCCGCGGCGATCGACGCGTTGATCCGGCTCGGCGTCGCGTTCGATCGAACCTCGGATGGCCATCTTGCGCTCGGCCTCGAGGCGGCGCATTCGCGGCGGCGCATCGTGCACGCCGCGGGAGATGGCACCGGCCGCGAACTCATGCGCGCTTTGATCGAAGCCGTGCGCCGTACGCCTTCGATCACGGTGATCGAAGACGTCGAAGCGCGCCGGCTCCTGGTCGACGACAACAC
>JAQGJF010001133.1 GCA_028290765.1 Tardiphaga sp. | reverse complement strand
CGTCCAGGAGAACACCAGCGAAGGTCTACCCCCTGGCGACAGAACGCTGCAGATCATAATTCGAACTCTTTGAACTGGTTCGCGCGCCACTTGAGGGCCGGCTTCAACCCCTTATCGCTCACGAGACGGTCGAATTCCTTGCCGACCTCGGTCTTGGCCGCATAGAGCGCCACCAAGCCATCGACGCCGGATTCCATGGCCGACCTCATGCCCGCGATTTCCGCGCCGCGGTTGACGGCGCGCTTACCCCATCGCAGAGCGACCGGATCGATGAGCGCGAGGCGGCGCGCATAGCGCGTCGTGTACTCAGCCAACTCCTCGCGCGGAACGACGCGATTGATCATTCCGTACGACAAAGCCGTCTCCGCATCGATCATGTCGCCGAAGTACAACAGCTCCCGTGCGCGTTTCAGACCGATGATCCACGGCATCACGACCACAGGCCCGACATGCGAGAAACGCACTTCAGGTTCGCCGAACTTTGCGTCGTCGGCGGCGACGGTCAAATCGCACATCATGGACATTTCGCATCCACCGCCGAGTACGTAACCCTGGACCGATGCGATGACCGGCTTGCTTGCTGTCCATGGAGCCATCGCCATCTGCAGGCTGTTGTGCAACGGGGGATCCCAATGCAACGGATCGTCGCGCCCTTTGTCGCGTTCAGGACCGCTGCCACCGATGTCGAACCCCACGGAGAACGCCCGCCCTTCCGCGTTGAGCACGATGACGGATACATCCGGATCCTCGTCAGCCTTCTCGATTGCCGCGATGATCTCGTTCTTGAACGGAAAGCTGAGAGCGTTCAATTTATCCGGCCGGTTCAGCGTCACATAGCCGATCTTGTCTTCCACACGATATTTGACGAATTCTGCCATCTTACTCTCCTCATCTCTCAAGTCGTGACGATCAAGGCGTCGAGCAGACGGCACCCTTGCCCGGCTTCCAGCACCTTGATCGGATTCAAATCGAGTTCGGCGAGGCCGTCACCGGCGGCCTGCCCGAACGACGCGACGGCAGCGATGCAATCGGCCAATGCCCGGATGTCCGCGGGTGGCTGCCCGCGCACGCCACAGAGAAGCTGCCATGCCCGCGTCTCGCGCAGCATCTCGCCAATGTCGCTCGCGGTGACGGGCAGGACCCTTATCGCGCTCTCCCGGATGAGCTCGATGAGAATACCGCCCACGCCGAAGACGATGGTCATTCCCCACTCCGGGTCGCGCTTCAGGCCGACGAAGACTTCGATGCCACCGGTGACCATCGGCTGGACAAGGAATCCCCGAAGTGATTTCGGCCCAATGCGGTCGACGCGAAGGCTGAGGTCACCGAAGGCCTCGCGCAACACCCCCTCGTCCCTGATCCCGAGCTTGACGACACCCGCTTCGGTCTTGTGCGGTATGTCATCCGATGCGACTTTGAGGACCACCGGCCATCCGATCCGCTCCGCGATGGCCACCGCTTCGTCCACAGTCGAGGCCAGCCCCTCGTTTCCAACGGGCAAGCCATATCGAGCGAGGAGAGCCTTCGAGTCGTACTCGTTGATCGTGCGACCTGTTCCGGCGCCGGGCAGATCCAGAGGTGCAATCGACGCAGGCGTGGCGGCGGTGCGTTGTCGCAGCTGAGCGAACCTGGCGACACGATCAATGGCAAGAAGGCCTTGCCGCACCCCCCCGAGCATACCCGCGCCGGCGGAGCGAAGCATGTCGACGTTGCCGACGTGCATGAGACCAGGCCGCATGTTGAGCGCGAAATGCGGCTTGGCCGACGCCTTCGCCGCCTCGCAGAAGAGTTTGATCGCGCCTTCTGAACGGCCGATCGGTGCCTGATCTACGTTCTCGTTGCACAGCACGACGATATCGTAGCCGGCATCCCGGTCGAGAATCGAAAGCGCGTGAGGCAGGTTCCGGGCGACATCCCCGTTGCCCCAGGCGTCCATCGGGTTTCCGTCGCCCGTCAGATGCCCGATCACGGATTCCGCCTGGTGACGGCTTTCAGCCGCAAGCGGCGGCAGATCAATCCCATTGTCGTCAGCGATGTCCAGGACAAGCTCGGCTTGACCTCCGGATCCCGTCACCACGGCGACACGGCGTCCTCCCGGCAGTTTGTCCGCCTGAAGCGCGGCGATCACTTCGGTCATCTCGTCGATGTCGGCGACCTCGATCGCTGCGACCTTGCGAAGCATTTCCGAGAAGATGCGCGCCTCCCCCGCCAGACCGCCGGTATGGCTCTGCACGGCGGAACTGGCGCGCGCGCTGTGGCCCACTTTCAGGACCACCACGGGCTTTCCGACCGACGCCGCCCTTTCGAGAGCGGCGCGGAAACGTCCGGGATCGCGCGCCGTCTCCATGAACAGAGCAATGATCCGCGTGTGCTCGTCGTCGATCAGAGCTTCGATATAATCGGCCGCCTGAACAACGGCCTCGTTGCCGGTCGATACGACCCTTGAGAAACCGAACCGCCGCGTATCGCCCATCAGGCCGATCGTGATCGAACCACTCTGCGAGATCAGTCCGACGTTCCCGCGCAATCGAACTCCATCCAGCAGTGGAAGCTTGTACGTGGTGGCGCCGGTGTGGGCATTGATGGCGCCCATGCAGTTCGGACCACACAATGCGATGTCGTTGTCGAAACAGAAGCGTTCCAGCTCGCGCTGGCGCAACGCGCCCTCTTCGCCGGCTTCCGAGAATCCGCCGTCATAAACAACCGCGGCTCTTCCTCCGATCGAGTGGATGTCCCCCAAGTGACGCAGCGCGGTGTCGCCGCGTGTGCAAATTGCGACGACATCGGGACGTCCCGGTATATTGTTGATCGTCTCGAAACTGCGAAGGCCGCCGAGTTCCTTGTAGCGGGGATTGACAGGCCATACATTTCCCTTGAAGCCGCATTTGCTGAGGGAGCCAAGGAGAATGCTGCCGATAGATCCCGGGCG
>JAQGJF010000240.1 GCA_028290765.1 Tardiphaga sp. | reverse complement strand
CGACGCCGTATTTCTTGGGATCGGTGAGCTGCTCGGCGAGCAGAAAGCCCGGGATCGCCGAGAACAGCCAGAACACATACAGCACGAGCCCGCCGCCGAGATAGAACCAGGCATCGGCGCCGCCATGATCGCGGTAACGCATCGCCGCCAGCCAGCCGCCATCGGTGACGAACAGCATGGACCCATAGGCCTGCCACGGCGGCAGCGTGCCGAACCACGGCCGCAAGGTCGCGCTCATCAGCGCGAAGCGGATGTTGACGGTCAAGGTCAAGAGCGCCAGCGTCGCGATCGACGACGGCGTCAGCGTGTCCGGCCAGGACTGCACCGCGACGAATTGCGACAGCCCGCCATAGACAAACGCCATCATCACTTCGACTTCGGCGAGCGAAAAATGCTTCTGCGCACACAGCGCGCCGAACGCCATGCCGAACGCCAGCGTGCCCGGCAGCATCGGCCCGATCGCGACGATGCCCGGCATCAGCGCCTCGCCCGACCAATAGGCCGGCGCCTTGGTGATTCCCGATGTCATGAAGCGGTCCGCATGCCCTGCATGGGTGCGGGCACAGCGCGATCAGGTCAAGCCACGCCGATTCATACGCGCTATGCGCCGTGTGTGGCGAAGGCGAGCTTCACGGCATGCGGCAGCCGGTCTCAGGCAGGCAAGCGGCCCTTGATCGCGTTGGCCCATGCGCTGGCGGTGACACGCCCCGCGCCGTCTTCCTGCACGTGGACACGGACGCGCGTCTTCAGCTGCGCGACAACGTCGGGCGCCAGCGACGCCAGCAGCGCGCCCATCGATGGGCTCAGCGTCGCCGCCGTCCAGAAATCGTCGAAATTGACAAATTGGCGCTGCACGTCGATCCGTCGCGTTTCGACATCGACGAGACCGGCTTCGGTCCAGAGTTTTTGCAGGGCCTCGACCTTCGAAGCGTCGGCACTCGGCGGGAGCACCGGCTTGAAACCCATCGTCCTGAGTTCGGTCTGGATCGGATGCAGCGGGAATCCGCCGCCCGCCATGTCCCAGGCATAGGCCGCCACCTGGCCGCCAAGCGCCACCACCCGCACCATCTCGGCGACGCCCTTGGCCGGCTCGGGAACGAAGAAGATCACCAGCGCCATGACGGCGACGTCGAAGGCACCGGCCGCGAACGGCAGCGCCATCGCATCGCCGCTGCGAAATATCGCCATCCGCGCCCCGCTTCGGGTGCGGGCATAGGCCAGTTGCCCGTCCGACGGATCGATCCCCTGGACTTCCGCAGGCGCCGTCTTGGCGATAATCAGTTCGGTGAAGGCGCCGTTGCCACAGCCGACGTCGACCCATTTGCGGCCGGCGCCCGGCGCCAGCCAGTCGAGAAAGATCTCGCCGGCGGACCTGCTCCAGACCCCCATCATCCGCTCATAGGCGGCGCCGTCGTCGAAACGGATTTGTGGTTCGCTCATGAGAAAGGTCTTTCGTCGGATTGGAAGCTCGCTGCCGTGCTGTAGCATCCGCAACCGGTCAAAGCCGGGACGTGAAGCGGATTTCGGATCACTTCCGCGTCACTTCATATCCCCGGCAGGTGCCGCGCCGCGGCCGGTAAGGTTGACGGGTTAGCTTAACGAGCGGCTTTTGTTGCAGCGCTGCGCGCGTTGGCTAGCATTCGAACATGCCAACGCGCAGCCAGGACTCTCTCCGGATTCTGAGCCTCACCTCCAAGCCCGCCTGGGCCGAGGTCTGGCATCTCTGGAACGTGATCATGCCGCGGCGTTCGATCACCGGCCGGCTGGTGCGAGGGAAAGTCTGGCGGCGCCACGACGGACGGCGATGGATCTACAAGAAGTTCACCGAGTGGGAAGGTTGACCAAGCGACGGGCCGTCATCTCGGAATACGGACCTCATCCTCACGCGCTCGACGCCTCCACCCCGCACCATTCGGCGATGAACAGCGCCATCGCGGTGGTGATCTTCTTCAGCGACGAGATGCTGCAGCGCTCATCGAAGCCGTGAACGCCTTCGGTGATCGGCCCGTAGCACAGCGCCGGGATCTTGTCGTAGAGCGAATAGACCCGGCAATCGAGATAGGCCGGCGAGGTGAACGTCTTCAGCGGGCTGCCGATCGCGGTTTCATGCGCCCGCGCCAGCACCGCCTCGGCCTCCGAGCCCGGTTGCAGCACATAGCCCTCGGCCTGGAAGCCGTTGAAGGTCACCGTCGGCGGATTGTTGGACAGATAGCGATCGCCCCGCGCAAAGGCCGCAACCCGGTCGGTGATTTCCTTCATCGCGGATTCCGCCGAGATGCCCGGGAAAATCGCGATCCGGCAATCGACCTTGCACCAGCACGGCACCGAGGACGCCCAGTCGCCGCCCTCGATCTTGCCGATGTTGAGATTGATCGGATGCTCCATATCGTCGAAATAGTCGACGCCGTCCTTCTTCGCGTTCCATTCCGCCTCGAGCTTGCGCAATTCGCCGATCACGCGATAGGCGGCGTCGATCGCATTGGCGCCGGCGCCCATCTTGCGGACATGGACCGGCACGCCGCGGACCTCGAGCTGAAACCAGATCACGCCGGTATTGGCGCGCACCAGCATTTCGTCTTCCGGCTCCGGAACGAGCGCCGCGTCGGCCTTGTAGCCGCGCAGATGCGTCATCAGCGCGCCGTTGCCGGTGGATTCCTCCTCGATGACCGATTGCACATAGACCGTCGCCGCCGGCTGCAGGCCGATGCTTCGCAATGCATCGAGCGCGTAGATGTTGGCGGCATGGCCGCATTTCATGTCGGCGCCGCCGCGGCCGTACAGCCAGTCGCCGTCGATCACCGGATCGAACGGCGGATGCGTCCACATCGCTTCGGGCCCGGCCGGGACCACATCGACATGGGCCTGCAGGATCAGCGAGCGGCCGGTTTCCTCGCGCGGGCGATGAATGCCGACCACGATCGGCGCCCGCGAATGCTCGTCGCTGAAAGCGCCGGCGCCGGGATGACGTTCCAGCGCGGCCTGGTCCATCTCGAAGCGTTCCATCGCGTAACCGCGCTTGCGCAGCGCGCGAAACACGAAATCCTGCACCGCATGTTCGGCGCCGCGGGTCGAACCGAAGCGGATGAACTCCTGGGTGAAGGCGATCTGTTCGTCAAAACCCTTGGCGACCGAGGCGATGATGCGATCGCGCAAAGTGGGATCGAGCGTCATGAAGAGGCGTCCTTATATTGTGAGGTCTTGTTGTTCTCCATCCTCTCCCCGTCATTGCGAGCGAAGCGAAGCAATCCAGCGGCCGCAAAGGAAGAGCTGGATTGCTTCGTGGCAAGAGCTCCTCGCAATGACGGAGTTATCGCTTTCCTCCGGCCTCCCTCCATCACCGCGCCGCCTCGAAGCCCATGAGCGTCGCGGTGAGATTGGCGCCGAGAATGTCGGACAAATAGCCGCCTTCCTGGATGATCACGGTGGGCAGGCCGAACCGCGCGACCGCCTCGCCGATCCGGCGGAACCCGTCAGTGGTCACCTTGAGCGCGGCGAGCGGATCGTGTTCGGAAGCATCGAGCCCGAGCGCCAGCACGAGCGCCGTCGGCGCGAACGACGCAATGGCTTTTTGCGCTACGCCAAGCGCAGCGATGTAACCGTCGTCGTCGGTGCCGAGCGGCAACGGAATGTTGAGGTTGGCGCCCAGTCCATCGCCCTCGCCGCGTTCATGGGCGTAGCCCCAGACGAACGGGTAATAAGCATGCGGATCGGCGTGGATCGAGACCGTGAACACGTCGCCGCGGCGATAGAAGATGCCCTGGGTGCCGTTGCCGTGATGCACGTCGACGTCGAGGATCGCGACGCGTTCATGCTTGAGCCGCAGATGCGCGGCGGCGATCGCGGTGTTGTTCATGAAACAAAAGCCAGAGGCCTGGTCGCGGTAGGCGTGGTGACCCGGCGGACGGCACAGCGCATAGACCGCATCTTCGCCGTCCATCACCGTTTGCGCGGCCGTCACCGCCGTATCGGTGGCGGCGCAGGCGCCCGCCCAGGTGCCCGGCCCGATCGGACAGGCGGTGTCGATGGTGTGCCAGCCGAGTTTGCCGACGATATGGGTCGGATAAGTCGCCGCATGGCGCACCGGATGGATGTTGGCGATCATCTCGGGCCCGGAATCCGGCAGCGCCGACCATTCGGCCCAGGCGTCTTCCAGAAAGCGCAGATATTCCGGACTGTGCACCCGCGCGCGCGGCCCCTGGCCGAACATCGTCGGCTCGATCAGCGTGTGCTGGCCGTCGCGAAGCCCCTTCAGCAGCCGGTCGGCGCGCTCCGGCTGTTCGGTGGTGCGCTTGACGACGCCGCGCACCAGGAAGAATTGTGGATCGTGGCTGCGGTGGCGCTCGGTATAGACCGCTTTCACGGCAAAACTCCGTCGGTTGATGTTGTGGGAATGTCGCGGACCAGTTTTGCCACTTCATGCCAGGCGACGCGGATGTGGCGGTCGAGCTGCGCGGTGATGTGCCCGGGATCGCCCGCCTCGATCGCCTCCAGCACGACCTCGTGGGTTTCGGCGATGCGGCGCGGGTCGTCATAAAGCCGGCCGATCAGGCCGATCACCATGCGCAGCTCCGAGGCGAGGTCATCGAACAGCCGCAGCAGCCGGCGGCTGCCGGCGATCTCGCAGATCAGCCGGTGAAAATTGTAGTCCTCCTCGACCTGGCGGGCGGGATCGTC
>JAQGJF010001064.1 GCA_028290765.1 Tardiphaga sp. | reverse complement strand
TCAACAAGGAAGCAATGCGATGGGCGGCCTATCACATCCCAGCCAGACCGAGCCTGACGAAACTTGGCTGCGCCGCTGCTTCGACGTGGCGCGCCGTTCCATGGTGAATGGCAATCACCCGTTCGGCGCGATCCTGGTCGACGGCGACGGCCGTGTGCTGCTCGAAATGGAGAACGGCTACATGCCGTCGCATGACGGCACCGCCCATGCCGAACGCCTGCTCGCCACCAAAGCCTGCACGACCTACAGCGCCGAAATCCTCAAAGCGAGCACGCTCTACTCCTCCGCCGAGCCCTGCGCGATGTGCGCGGGCGCGATCTACTGGGCGGGGATCGGCCGGCTGGTCTACGGCTTGAGCGAGCACCGCCTGCGCCGGATCACCGGCGACCATCCGGAGAACCCGACGCTCGACCTGCCCTGCCGCAAGGTGTTCGAAACCGGCCAGCGGCCGGTCGAGGTGGTCGGTCCGCTATTGGAAGACGAAGCCGCCGCGCTTCATGACGGGGTGTGGACCAAATAATCCGAACCGCAATCAAAAGAAATGGCGCCGCGGGGATCATCGCGGCGCCATCATTGTCACCAACCCCGTCATTGCGAGCGAAGCGAAGCAATCCAGGGCCTCAAAGAAAGACTGGATTGCTTCGTCGCAAGAGCTCCTCGCAATGACGGAGTTGGCGATGCCGAATTAACTTAAAAAGTCATCCTGCTTTAGAACTTCACGGTGACGCCGGAATACAGCGTCCGCTCGGTGCAGCTGTGGTTGTTGGTTCCGTTGGCGAAATAGCAGACGCCGTTCGCGGTATTGGTGTCGTCGAGACCGAACTTGTTCTGCCAGAAGCGATAGGCCACCCAGACATCGACGAAGTGGCTGTACTTGTCGCCCCAGACCAGCTTGCTGGCGTCGAAGGTCAGACGAATCGGTTCGCTGTTGATTTCCATCTTGGTATTGTTGGTTGCCGGAAGCGTGAAAGCGCCGTAGTCGCCGCGGCCCTTCGGGCCATAGAACCCGGCGCGACCGCTGATGGCGAAATATTGCATGCTTGGCGGCAGGAAGCCGAGATCCATATAGTAGTTCATTTCAACAGCCCAGGTCGCCTTGAAATGCGTGTTGCCGTCCGGAAGACCGGTGAAGCCGGCCGGCACGAAGCCCGGCGTCGTGAAGGTGTTGTGATTCCACTCCTGGTAATACAAGGGCGAGACGTTGAAGAACCCCTTGTAGGGCAGGTCGAATTCGAATTGCAGACCGGCGACGACGTCCTTCTTGTTCGGAGCCAGGAACTGGTTCTCGGTCTCGCCGTCGGCGCCGACCTTGAACGAAATGTTGTGCAACGGCCCCATGCTGAAGGCCTTGGTGTGGAAGAGCTCGTTCCATCCGAACGTGCTGCGGATCAAACCGTAGAATTCGGCGGCGCCGGCGCAGGCGTTGGGAACACCGATCACTCCGATGCACGGCGAGGCCGGGTCGCGATGATCGGATTTCACCAGGTCGACGTTGATGAAGTTGGTACCGTAGGCCCAGACGTCGAAGTGCG
Source organism: Tardiphaga sp. (assembly GCA_028290765.1). The sequence continues at coordinate 1,334 of JAQGJF010001064.1, read as the reverse complement.
TGAACGCGTAAACCTGCTTGGCGGTCTTGCTGGCGAAGCCCGGCGATGTCGCGTCGAACTGGTAGGCGTAGGTCAGCCGGTTGTCGTTCACCAGAAAGAACGGAACGTCGACGATCGGTTTCACCGCCTTGACCGGCAGGTCCGCCGCGCTGGCGAAGCTGGCCGGAACAAGCGCGGCCAGCGATAGCGCCGCCGCGGCAAGTGCTGTTGTACGGTAGGACATTCGTATTCACCCCCAAAGTTTTGCCGATCGATTGATCGAGACCCGGAGGCGAGCCTTGCGCCGTTCCTGCCATGCGAGAAGCCTCAAGATTCCACAGAGGCTGGCGCAGGTTTCACCGAGAACGCAAAAAACATCAGCAGGTTAGGATGGGCGGCCGAAAAGTCCGCCGTTTCGGTGCGGCGATTCGGGAGCCGGATTTTGGACGAATCGTCCTTCATTTATTGGGCTTTTGCGACGATCTGACGCAGGAAGAATCGGGATTCCACAGCTTCGATCGATTGCCGAGAGGCTGCTCAACTCGACGCCACCCCGGATTCCGAGCTTCATCGAATTGCCGCGACCGTCACAATTCTGCAACAGGGCTTCCGGAAACGGTCGACAGTTGGTCGTGGCATGGGCGCGGACGAGGATGGCGTCGCTTGCCGAAACGGTAAGCAAGCGCTGGCGCTATTTCGATACTTACGTTGCCCGGCGATTTAGCACAGTATTGAGGCAGCATCCCTCCGACGCGTGGCAGCGAATGTTAGATCCGACGCCTTCCCACATGCGTTCCGGCCAGACGCCGTTGCTGCAGACCATCGCCCTCACCAAGCGCTATGGCAGCTTCCTGGCCAATGATTCGATCGACATCGAGATCTGGCCACAGCAGATTCACGCGCTGCTCGGCGAAAACGGCGCCGGCAAGTCGACGCTGGTCAAGACGATCTATGGATTGGTGCAGCCGAGCGACGGCGAGATGCGCTGGCAGGGCGAGAAGATGGTCCTCGCCGGGCCGTCCGAAGCCCGCGCCCGCGGCATCGGCATGGTGTTCCAGCACTTCTCGCTGTTCGACAATCTCACCGTCGCCGAAAACGTCGCCCTCGGCCTGGACGGCAAGGAATCCTTCAAGGACATGTCGGCGCGCCTGGAACAGGTGTCCCATGTCTACGGGCTTCCGCTCGATCCCAAACGCGAGGTGTGGCAATTGTCGGTGGGCGAGCGCCAGCGCATCGAGATCGTGCGGGCCTTGATGCAGAATCCCAAATTCCTGATCCTCGACGAGCCGACCGCGGTGCTGACGCCGCAGGAAGCCGACCAGCTGTTCGTCGTGCTGGAGCGGCTGAAATCGGAA
>JAQGJF010001044.1 GCA_028290765.1 Tardiphaga sp. | reverse complement strand
CGTCGAGGCAGGTGGGTTGGACGCACTTGAACAAGCGTTTGCGATATGGGTGAGGGAGCGCGCTCAGGCGTTCGTCGTCCAGGGGGATGCAGTGCTGTTCAACTATCGCAGCCAGATTGCAGAAATGGCTTTAAGAAATCGGCTGCCGGCTGCCTCTGTCCAGAGAGAGTTGGCGGAGGCGGGCTTCCTTCTGACCTACGGGGCCGATCTTCGAGATCTTTATCGCCGGTCCGCCGTCTTCGCCGACAAGATATTCAAGGGCGCGAAGCCTGCCGACCTTCCGGTCGAACAACCGACCAAGTTCGAACTGGTAGTGAATCTCAAGACCGCCAAGGCACTCGGCGTCGAAGTGCCGGCATCGCTTCTGCTACGCGCCGACCTGGTGATTGAATGACGCTGCTTGCTGCGATGCGAGTCCGTTCATGGCACTTTCGGGACGTAGAGCTATGTCCGGGTGTGTCCGCTTTCGAGGGTAAAGCGGGAGTTGGACTTCGGTGCTGTTAGGGCAGCTTTTGGCACTTTTCGGACATAAGCCGACTGCCGACGGTGTCCGGTCGTTGCTGCAAAGCGGACCTCGTACCTTCGCACGCGCAGGTCTGAAATGACCCACAACGGACATCAGGACTTTGCAACAGGCAACTCGAAGCCAGCCCCTATCAATGCACTCAGTTGACCTGATACGATGGCCCACTGGGGATTGACATGCAGCGGCGGGGAATTGTTTTTTTGGTGTCTTGGGTGGTGCGGCGGTCGCGTGGCCGCACGCCATGCACGCACAGGAGGGCCTGGAATGAAGAAGACATTTGCTGCCTTCGCCGCGGTCACGGCGATTGCCGGCTCGCTCGTCGCTACGCCCGCAAGCGCACAGCGTGGCGTCGCCGCAGGCGTCGCAGCTCCGGGCCGCTATCATGTGCCCGCCCCTTACGGAGCAGGTCCCGGGCCATACGACTATTTTGGCAGTTGCGAATGGGTGACACAGCGTTTCTGGGACGGCCATGGCTGGCGGGTCCGCCGGGTGCGGGTCTGCGGCTGATCCGCGATTACGCGATGCTGCTCGCACGCGCCGACGAGGTGATCGAACAACCCGGATCAACCCATAGCGCCGCCGGTGAGCTTATGCGAGATCGTTCGCGGTGTCGGTTCGCGTGGTGCTCCTGCCAAATATTGCCGACCGAGGAAGCGAAGGACCGTTTCCGCATGTCTCATCGTTATTTGCCGGCGTCGCAAGGCTGAACTAAACTTGATCTCTTTGCGGGAGAGGAAGCCATGGTTCAAAACGACATTGACGTCCTCCGCGCCTTGCTCGGCTCAAAGCCGCGGCCGATCGGATGGTCGGAGCGGCGTCAGCGCCTTGACGAGCTCGGCTCGATCTGGCCTGTGGCTGACGACGTGACGCTTGAATCCGTCGATTGCGATGGAGTGCCCGGTGAATGGTCACTCGCGTCCGGTAGCGACCCGTCGCGCGTGTTGCTGTTCTTCCACGGTGGCGGCTATTGCTCCGGCTCGATCCTCAGTCATCGCCGGATGGTGACGGAAGCGGGCCGCGCGGCGCGGATGCGGACGCTGGCGATCGGCTATCGGCTTGCGCCCGAGCATCCCTATCCGGCGGCGCATGAGGACGCGATGACGGCATGGGGCTTCCTGCGCAAAAAGGGGTTCGCAACTGATCGTATCGTCGTCGGCGGCGACAGTGCGGGCGGCAATCTGACAATCACGCTGATCAACAGGCTGCGTGCCGCCGGCGAGAAATTGCCGGCATGCGCGTGGCTCATTTCGCCGTGGACCGACCTTACCATGTCCGGCGCGACGCTCGACACCAAGGACGCCGTCGATCCTATCATCCACAAGTTCTATCTGGGGGAACTGGCGGACGCGTATGTGCCACCCTCGCTCGATCGTAAGGACCCGCGGATCTCGCCGCTGTTTGCGGACCTGCACGGCTTTCCGCCGACATTGATCCAGGTCGGATCGGCGGAGACGTTGCTTTCGGATGCCACCCGCTTCGCCGCCGCCGCAGGATCCGCCGACGTTGATGTGACGCTTGAAGTCTGGCCGCACATGATCCACGCGTGGCCTGTGTGGAATGCCGGGCTCAAGGACGGGCGGCGCGCGTTGGTGAGGGCGGGAGACTTTATGCGCGATCAAGATCGAAAGCTTTGAACTCCAAACGGCATGGCCACGCGTAGGATGGGTTGAGCGGCCCCGTTTGCCGAAACTCAACGAACGAAGTGGAAGCGATACCCGTCAAGGCGCAATCGGTACCGCCGGAGTTTATCACCGCGCCGGCCGAAGGTCGGCCCCGTTGGCTCAACCCATCCTGCGCGCCGCTGCGCTTCGCTCCTGCTGATTGTCGCGAGAGGTCAAGGATGGAACGTTGATGGGAGCCTGGCCGTCATGTCTTTGGGACAGGAAGGAAAGGACCACGATGAAAACACTGACAGCGATCCATGCCGCCCTGATTTTCCTGTCGTCCGGTCTCCCGGCATTTTGCGCGGAGCCGCGCGCAGTGGTGCCGATGCTGAGGGACGGCGGTTATGTCATCGTCTTCCGCCACGGCGCCACCGATGACAGCCGGAAAGATGTCTATCCTTTCAATTTCAGCGATATGAGCGCCCAGCGGCAATTGAACGAGAATGGGCGCGACACGGCGCGCCGGATCGGCGCCGCGATCAGGCAGCTGCGCATTCCGATCGGTGAGATTTATACAAGCCGGCTCAACCGGGCGATCGAGACCGGCAATCTTCTGTCCGACGGCGAGGTCAAACCCCTCGACGCGCTGACGGACAGCGCCGCCGGCAATGCCACAGGCATGGCAAATCCCACCGGTGGCAATGCAAAGGCCGGCCTTGCGCTGCGCGAACTGGTGAACGCGGCGCCCAGGGCCGGCACCAACAATGTGATCGTCACCCACAAGACCAATTTCGCCGATGCGTTTGGCAAGGCAGCCGGCGATGTGCAGGAAGCGGAAGCGTTCGTCTACAAGCCGAATGGATCAGCCGGTCCCGCGGAACTGGTCACCCGCATCAAGGCTGACGACTGGACCAACCAGCCGGCCAATTGACCGGGCATCCCATCGCGCCGCGGTTGCGTCCTCGCTGCCAGACGCCATGCCGCTCAGTTCGTAGGGCGGATCGCGATCCGCCGTTATGAACCGCGAAGATGGCGGGTTACGCCGGAGCCTGCCATCGGGCCGCGCCTTGCGCGGACCCGGTGGGCTCCAACCCGCCCTGAACCTACGGGCTGCTTGCAGGAAGAATGTTTTAATGGTGACGGTGCCGTTGTCTCTTATCTAAACAATGTCCGCAGAACAGAGGAGACAACCATGAAACTTTGTCATGAAGCGGTGGATGTCGCGGACCGCGGGTGGACGAGGAAATTCGTGCAAGAGCCTCCCGATCATAAGAATGTAGCCGCCCCAGATGATTTG
>JAQGJF010001009.1 GCA_028290765.1 Tardiphaga sp. | reverse complement strand
GGAAATGACGTCATTCTGCTGGACCACGGCTTCGGCGCGCATCACCGCCTGCTGGAAGCGGGTATCCCGGCGACGCGGGTTTCGCACATGTTCTTTACGCATCTCCACTTCGACCATTTTGGCGATTATGCCCGGCTGGTGCTGACGCGCTGGGATCAGGGCGGGGGGCTGCTGCCCGAGTTGAAAGTCTACGGCCCGGCGCCGCTGCTCGAGCTGTCGGACCGGCTGTTCGGTGCCAACGGTGTGTACGATCCCGATCTCGTCGCGCGTACGTCGCACGGTGCCAGCCTGTGTCTGTACGAGGCGCGCGGCGGGACGCTTCCCCGGCTGCGGCCCAAGCCGGCGATCACCGAACTGAAGAGCGGCGACATGGTTCGGGAGCGCGACTGGACGCTGGAGACGGCGATGGTCAGTCACTTTCAGCCCTATCTGATGAGCTATGGTTTCCGCCTCGAAACATCCGAGGGCTCCTTCGTCTATTCGGGCGACAGCGGGCCCAGCGACGCGATGCTCAAGCTGGCAAAGGACTGCGACGTGCTGCTGCACATGTGCCACTACGTCGCCGGCACCAAATACAATGCCGATTTCGGCGGGTCGTGCATGAGCCACATGGATCTTGCGGAGTTGGCGCAGCAGGCCAACGTCGGCACCCTGGTCCTGACCCACATGACCGACCAGTTCGACGGCCCGGCCGTGCGCGAGCGCGTCATCTCCGACATGACCAAGGTGTACACCGGCAACCTGATGTTCGGGGAGGACCTCATGGTCGTTCCGATCAAGATGCCGGCGCTGGAGAAGCCACTGTAAACAGCGATCAAACGCGGAGATTGAGCATGGATCGAATGAGCATGTATCGGATCCCAAGTCGAAATAGAGATCGAAATAGAGATCGAAATACCGTTGCAACTAATGTTGCAGCCATGGCGGTCGCTGTCGCGATCGGTATCTGTCCGCTACAGGCGCGGGCCGAGGAGGTGAGGGTGGTCGGAGGTTTCGGCCTGTGCTACCTCCCGGTGTACCTTGCGCTGGACAAGAAGCTGATCGAGAAGCATGCCGCGGCAGCCGGGCTATCCGACGTCAAGGCGAGCTTCCAGAGTCTCTCCAACGGACCGGCCATCAGCGACGCGCTGCTCTCGGGAAACGCCGAAATCGCCATGGCCGGCGTCAGCGTGATGCTCAACGTGTCGGACAAGAGCGGCGGCGGCAATCCGGTCAAGGGGATGATGGCGATTTGCGATTCGCCGATCTATTTCAACACGATCGATTCGCGAATACGCAGCATCAGGGATTTTCAGGACACCGACCGCCTTGCCATGGCGGCGGGGCGTGGGACGCAACATTCCCTGGTTTTGGAAATGGGGGCGGCGCAGGCTTTCGGCTGGGATCAGCGGCACAGATTCGACAGCCTGGCGGTCTCGATGTCGCACCCGGACGGGGTGATGGCGCTGAAATCGGGCGGCTCCGTCATCAAGACCCACGTGACCACCGTTCCGTTCATTCAGATGGAGCTGAAGATTCCGGGCGTGAGAACGATCCTGAGTTCCTACGATGTTGCCGGAGGCCGTCACACCCTGATAACAGCCTATGCGGCGCAGAAATGGCGGCTGGCCAATCCCAAGCTTTTCCAGGCCACGCTGGATGCGTTTTCCGAAGCCATGCAGATCATCAATGCCGACAAACGCGCCGCTGCCGAATTGTTTGTCCGGATGGAGCCGTCCGGGCTGTCGGTCGAAGAAATTGACGGCGTCCTGCGGGATGAAAACATGATGTATTTTTCGCCGACACCACGAAAGGTGATGGTGTGGGCCGATTACATGGCAAAGACCGGGCTGCTCAAGAAGCCGCCGCCCTCCTGGAAGGACGCTTATTTCGACAACATCCATGGAGCCGATGGCGATTGAAGCCGGCATGAAAACGCAGCCGCATCTGGTTTTGAATTCTTCAGGTTTGCGAACATCCGTGGCGCGGGGGTGTTCCCAAGAAATATCCAAGGGGCGATAGTGACAACGAAAAAAACATCGGGGACCCGGTTCTGGGAGAAATACAAGCGCCGCGGCACGGCGGACTTGCCCAAATATGTCCAGCTGCGCGACTGCATTCTGGCTGCGATTCGCGAAGGCTTCTGGAAGCAGGGCGATCGCTTGCCGACGGAAATGGATCTTGCGGAGGTGACCGAATTCAGCCTCGGCACCGTGCAGAATGCCTATCGAAATCTGGTGCAGGACGGAACGGTGGAACGTCGCAAGGGCCGGGCCGGAAGCTTCGTCAGCCGTGATGTCAAACCGGTCGATACGGTCTGGCACTTCCTGTTCAGCGACGACCGGCACGAACATTTCTTTTCGGTGTTTCCGCAGATCGACCGGATTGTCCGCCACGCCTCCCGTGGCTCATGGAATCTGCATTTGAAATGGGTTGCGGACGAAGTGGTGCAGGTCGACCGTATCGTCGACATCGGGCGCGAGTTCCTGATCTTCAGTCAGTTCTTCATCGATGCGCGCGAATATGACCGCGCGCGGAAGGGAAAGACCAAGCCGCTGCAGGGAAACAACCTTCGCCGTGAATTGAACCTGAATGTCACGCATATGACCTGCGATCTGCGCCTGGAAGAGATTCCCGCGGCGATCTGTGGAAAAATCAACGCTCCGGTGAAGACGATGGGGCTGGTGATCGAAGCCCGGGTGCACACCAACCCGCAGCAGCAGGGATATTTTCAACGAATCTTCGTTCCGAAAACCAGTCTCTGGCTTCGGATTTCCAGCAATGTCAACGGCGCACCCAGGCATGCCATTCCGGCCGAACTGGAAGAAATGCTCTGCTGACGACGGCGTCGGTGTTGCGCTGCGCGGTACCGACCATTCCAGCTGCCCCGATTTCCTGAAAGGACCGTCATGACCTCTGCTGCAACTATTCTCGGTCAGTTCGTTGCCGAACAAAGCATCGGGACGCTTTCGCCGCTGGCCATAGAGCACGCCAAGCGTCACCTGATCGATGTTCTCGGGGTTGGCGTGCTGGGTTCTGCGCAGCCGATGCCGCGGCGCGCGTTGGACGGCATCGTTGCCATTCCCGGCAGTTCCGGAAACATTTCGGTCTGGGGCTCCGACCTGACGCTGACGGCATCCTATGCGGCGATGGCCAACGGCATCGCCTGCCACGTGCTCGACTTCGACGATACGCATACCGAAGGCATCGTTCATGGCAGCGCCATACTGGCGCCGGCCGTGCTGGCGCTGGGCACCGAGCTGAAAGCGACCGGCGCGGAGTTGATCACCGCCTTCGTCGTAGGCTGGGAAGTGGCCGCCCGAATTGGCCTCGCGGCGCAAGGCACCATTCACGACCGGGGCTATCACACGACCTCGATCGCCGGTGTATTCGGCGCCGCCGCCGCGGCCGGCAAGCTGCTCGGCCTTCCGGCCGATCAACTGGTTCACGCGCTGGCGCTGGCGGGCAGCCAGGCTTGCGGCATCAATGAATATCAAACCAACGGTTCCTCATCCAAGATATTGCATACCGGATGGGCCGCGCATGCCGGCATCGTCGCCGCTTATCTGGCGCGAGCCGGAATGACCGGACCGCTCAGCATTTTCGAGGGCAGCATGGGGCTGTTGCAGGTTTACGGCGACGCGGCCAGGGTTGCGCCCGCAGCGCTGACCGGCGGGCTCGGCGAACGCTGGGAGATGACCCGGGTCGGCATCAAGCCTTATCCGTGCTGCCATTTCCTGCATGCCTTCATCGACTGCGCAAGATCGCTCAAGGCAGCCGGACTGAAGCCGGACGACATCGCCGGCATCGAGTGCATGGTTCCCGAGATCGAGGTTGCGCTGGTTTGCGAGCCGCTCGAATTCAAGCGGGTTCCGATCTCTCCCTATGCCGCGAAATTCAGCCTGCCCTACGCGGTCGCGGCAGCGTTGATCGACGGCGAAGTCTCGCATCGGACGTTCACGGCGGAAGCCGTCACGCGGCCGGCGGCGCTGGAGCTTGCGGCACGCGTTGCCTATCGCGTCACCGCGCCGGAAGAAACCACTTTCCCGCGCTACTTCCCGGGCTGGCTGAAGGCATCGCTGCGCGATGGAAGCTGTCTCGAGGAACGTATCGATATCAACCTCGGCACGCCGGAAAACCCGCTTTCCCGCTTGGCACTTGAACAAAAATTCCGCGACAATGCGAGCGCGATCCTTCCCGCGGCGCAGGTCGAGCAACTGCTGGCATCGGTGTGGTCGCTCGAACAATGCTCCGCTTACGAGCTCGGCGAATTGATGAGAGTGAAACCGCGATCGGTTCGTCGGGCATAGACGCCGAGATAGCTGCAATACCGGAGGTTTGAGATATGCGTCGCTTCTCCCTGCGCTCGCTGGTTACAGAGGCGATCAACGCCCATCAGGGATGGCAGCGGCAATGGCGCGCGCCGGAGCCTAAGCCCGCTTACGATGCGATCATCGTCGGCGGCGGTGGCCATGGCCTCGCCACCGCCTATTACATGGCAAAACAGCATGGCATGCGGAACATCGCCGTGCTGGAGAAAGGCTGGATCGGCGGTGGCAATACCGGGCGCAACACGACGATCATCCGATCGAACTATCTCTACGACGAAAGTGCGGCGATCTACGAACACGCCATGAAGCTGTGGGAGGGCTTGAGCCAGGAGCTCAACTACAATGTGATGTTCTCGCAGCGCGGCGTGCTGATGCTGGCGCATCACGTCCATGATGTGCAAAGCTTCAAGCGTCACATCTATGCCAACCGTCTGAACGGCATCGACAATGAATGGCTGACGCCGGAACAGGCCAAGGCGTTCTGTCCGCCGCTCAACCTCTCGCGGGATATCCGCTATCCGGTGGTCGGCGCCGCGCTGCAGCGCCGCGGCGGCGTCGCCCGGCATGACGCGGTCGCCTGGGGGTTTGCGCGCGGCGCCGATGCAATGGGCGTCGACATCATTCAGAATTGCGAGGTCACCGGCATCGTGCGGGGTGTCGATGGCGCGGTCTCGGGCGTCGAGACCAGCAGGGGCACCATCCGGACGCGGCGCATCGGCGTTGTCGCTGCCGGCAGCACCAGCGTCGTCATGGAACGCGCCGGCCTGCGCATGCCGCTGGAAAGTTTTCCACTGCAGGCGCTGGTCTCCGAGCCGGTAAAGCCCGTGTTCCCCTGCGTGCTGATGTCGAACGCGGTGCACGCCTATATTTCGCAGTCCGACAAGGGCGAGCTGGTGATCGGCGCCGGCACCGATCAATATGTGTC
>JAQGJF010000980.1 GCA_028290765.1 Tardiphaga sp. | reverse complement strand
GCTGAAGGCATGTACGCCGGTCATTTGATCGATCGGAGATATCGGACTGCGCACGTAGCCGCCGCCCTCGTCGCCGGTCATCGACATGATGCCGCTGAAGGCTTGCAGAATGACGTCGTAACCCGGCGAATTCTTCAATGGGCCAGAGCGACCGAATCCCGAAATACTGCAATGGATCAAACGATCGTTTAATGGGCGCAGTGTAGCGGCATCGATCCCCAATCGCTCCGCGACCCCGGTCCCAAAACTTTCGATGGCGATATCGGCCGATTTGGCCAGGGCGTGGACGATCTCGCGCCCCTTCTCGGTTTTCAGGTCGACGGCGATGCTTCGCTTGTTGCGGTTGGCGCTGAGGAACACCGCCCCTAAACCGGGCGCCGGGAACGGCGGCCACCCCCTGGTTTCGTCGCCCTGACCGATCGTCTCGACCTTGATGATATCCGCTCCGAGATCACCGAGATATTGTGCGCACAAGGGACCTGCCAGGACTTTCGAAAGATCGAGCACGCGGATTCCAGCGAGAGGTTTTGACACGATTGTTTCCTTCGTCCGGCTCGTTCAACACAGGGAAGGTCACTGGCAAAGGACAACGTTTCGCCAGCCGGCGGCCCACAGCAGAGGGGCTATCCCGGATCGGCCGCGAAGCCCATTCTGGCCCAGGGCAGGCCAGCTCCGCCGCCGCGGACGACGGAATTGGACTCCAACCGCGGCCTTCCTGCGTGCCCATCAAGCATTTAGCACCCCATTTTAATACGCTAACGTACTTGATCTGTAAATCGGCCAGCTGATGGCGCGGCGACAGTGCAGCTCACCCGATTCGATCCAAAAATAGGCCTGCGGAGCCAGTTTTTTGCCGCGAGTCGGAGTTCTGCACAGGCCGTGCAACCTGCGATTTTTCTTCTCCAGACAAAATGCGCATGTGTATGATATAGTCGATTGGTTCTAAGGTATTTTCCGCCATTTGCGGAATCGGCTGTTTGCGAAGGATGCGCGAAGGAAATGTCTGAAATTTTGGATCGGCCCGAATGGGATCTTCGCCTCGGATACCTGATACACGACGTCTCACGGCTGCGCCGGATGATGTTTGACCGGGCTTTGGCGCCTCTTGGGATTACCCGTTCGCAGTGGTGGGTCCTGGCCTTCATTTCCCGCAAGGACGGACTTCCCCAGACTCAGCTCGCCAACGAACTGGACGTCGGCAAGGTGGCGGTCGGGGCCTTGATCGATCGCCTGGAGTCGTCTGGTTTCGTCATACGGCAGGCCGATCCGGTAGATCGCAGAATCAAGCGGGTCTACGTCACCAAGCAGGCACGAGGCTTTCTAAGCAGAATTCGCAAGGAGACCGACAAGTTCAATGCCATCATTGTGAACGGCATCGATCGAAAGCAGTTGGAGGCGACGTCGGACTCGCTGCTTGCCATGAAGCGGAACCTGCTGGCTTTATCCGATGGAACGGCGCCTGCGGAGATTTCCGAATTGGGCGATGCTGAAAAGAAGCCCAAGCCGCGTAAACGCAGGGCGGCGGCTTAACGCCATCAAAACGGCCGGGCAACGCCGACGGGCGCAGTTTGGGTTGCTTTGCCCGCTGACACTCGGCGGCGGCCGCATGTGCTGGCCGCGCCCTATCCGGGGCTGGAGCCCTGCGGCCAAGGCCCGAGCGCGCTCCGAAGCCGCTCGCATGAAGCGGCTTGACGGAATTCGTGCGCAAGCTTACCATATCTAGGCATACGAATTAACAAGCAAAAACGAACAAGAGCGGTCGCAACGCACGGCCGTTATGGGAGCGCGCCACATGGACTTCGATCTCCCGTCCGAAATCATCGTCAAGCTTGCCGAGCTTGACGCCTTCATCGAAGCGGAAATCAAACCGCTCGAACGCGAGAACATGCAGTTCTTCGATCACCGCCGCGAATACGCGCGCACGGATTGGGAGAACGACGGCCGGCCGCAGCCGCAATGGCGGGCGCTGATCGGCGAGATGGAACGACGCGCCGACGGCGCCGGTCACCTGCGCTACGGGCTGCCGAAATCCTGCGGCGGACAGGCGGCCTCCAATCTTGCGATCGCTGCGATCCGGGAACATCTGGCCGCCAAGGGCTTGGGCCTGCACAACGACCTGCAGGACGAGTCGTCGATCGTCGGGAATTTCCCGATCGTTCCGGTGCTGGATGCTTACGGAACCGCGGAGCAGAAACGCTACATCGAAGGCATCATATCGGGAAAGATGCATCTGTCCTTTGCGTTGACCGAGCCCGGCCACGGCAGCGATGCGACCTGGTTGGAAACGGTTGCCCGGCGCGACGGCGATCACTGGATCATCAACGGCATGAAGCGCTGGAACAGCCAGGTCGCCCGCGCCCACGGCAATCTGGTTTTCGCACGCACCTCGGGCAAACCGGGAGATGCGCACGGCGTCACCGCCTTCATCGTGCCGACCGACACACCCGGACACAATATCCTCTACAATCACTGGACCTTCAACATGCCAAGCGACCATGCCGAGGTCGAGTTGAAGGACGTTCGCGTGCCCGACAGCGCCATCCTGCACAGCGAGGGCGAAGGCCTGATCGTGGCGCAGCGTTTCGTGCACGAAAACCGTGTGCGCCAGGCTGCCGCGAGCGTCGGCGCCGCCCGCTATTGCATCCATGAGGCGGCCAAATATGCCAATTCGCGCATCGCGTTTGGCGAGCCCTTGTCACGGAAGCAGGCGATCCAGTTTCCGCTGGTCGAGCTCTACGCCGAATGCGAACTGGTGCGCAATTTCGTCTTCAAGACCGCATGGCGGATGGACCGGCAAGATCCGCTCGAGATCAGCGACATGGTCTCGATCTGTAATTTCCGTGCCAACCGCCTCGCTTGCGAAGCGGCCGACCGGGCAATGCAGGTGCATGGCGGCATCGGCTATAGCCGGGCATTGCCGTTCGAACACATCTACCGTCATCACCGCCGCTACCGGATCACCGAAGGCTCGGAGGAGATCCAGATGCGCCGCGTGGCCCAATACCTGTTTGGCGTGCGCGGGAAGCGCGCGAGCGCGTAACGATGACAGGCGCGACGACCATCGACCGCGGCATCGATTTCGATATCGCCCGTCTGGACGAGTATCTCGGCCGGACGATCGGCGGCGCCCGCGACGTCACGGAAGTCGAACGCACCCAAGGCGGCATGTCGAATCCGACTTATTTTGTCCGCCGCGGCGGCTGGCGGGCGGTGCTGCGAAAGCAGCCGAACGCGTCGCTGATGCCATCCGCTCACGCCATCGACCGTGAATTCCGGGTGCTGACGGCCCTCCAAGGCAGCACCGTGCCGGCGCCGAAACCGCTGCACTATTGCGCCGATCGCGAGATCCTCGGCACACCGTTCTATTTGATGGAGAGGCTTGACGGTCGGGTATTTCACGAATTTTCCACGCCCGGGCTGAAGCGCGACGAAAGATGGCAACTGTTCGAAGCAATGTGCGCGACGATGGCCGCTATCCACCGGCTCGACTTTGCTGCACTGGGACTCGGCGACTATGGGCGCCCGGGTAATTATTTCGCGCGCCAGCTGAAACGCTGGTCGGGACAATGGACTCAGTTTCGCCGAGACGACGATGACAATCCGGATCTCGATCGAATCGTTCGCTGGCTCTCGGAGCGAGTGCCGGATAGCGAATTGCTGACCCTGTGCCACGGCGATTTTCGCATCGCCAATATCATGTTCCATCCCAATGAACCGCGGGTGATCGGTGTGCTCGACTGGGAGCTGTCGACATTGGGACACCCGTTGGTGGACCTTGCCTTCAACAGCCAGGCGTGGCGCATGGCGCCGAACGAGAACGGCGGCCTGCTCGGCCTGCCGCTGGACGAACTCGGTATCCCCCCCGAATCCCGGTATCTCGAGCTCTATTATGATCTGGCCGGATCGACAGAGCGTTTGACCACATTCCACCAGGTATTCGCCATGTTCCGCGGTGCCGTCGGCAGCGCCGGTGTTGCGGTACGCGGTGAAGCCGGCAACGGCGTCCTACCCGATGCAGCGCGTGTCGGCCGGCAACTCGCCCTCGCCTATGCGCGTCGCGGCGCAGCACTCATCGAGGGCGATACATGAGTATACACGAGCCAACGGCGATGTCGGTTGACACCGCAATCCGCCGTCGGCGTTCGGTGCGCGGTTTCCTGCCCGATGAGTTGCCGGATTCCCTGCTGCGCGAGATTTTCGAACTGGCGCAACGCGCGCCTTCGAATTGCAACGTGCAGCCCTGGGTTCCGCATGTGGTTTCCGGTGAGAAACTGCGGCGCCTCCGCGAGGCACTGGTCGCGGCGGGGATGCAGGACGTCATCCCACAGCCGGATTGGCCCGCAGACAGCAAATTCGTCGGGGTGTACCGCGAGCGGCAGGTCGATGCCGCAGTACAGCTCTACGGGGCCATGGGTGTGGAGCGACAGGATGTGGTCGGACGCAAGCTCGCTTACGTACGCAACCAGGCGTTTTTCGATGCGCCGCACGCCGTGTTCATTTTCATGCCTCATCCGTTCGACACCCGCGAGGCCACCGACATCGGCATGTACGCGCAAACGCTGATGCTTGTAATGACCGCGCGCGGCGTGGCGTCCTGCGCCCAGGGGGCGCTCGGCCTCTATCCCCACATCGTGCGCAAGCATCTCGGATTGGGCGCCGATCAGCGGCTGCTGTTCGGGATTTCCTTTGGTTACGAAGATCCGAGCGTGAAGGCAAATGACGCTCGCGTCGAACGTGCGCGGATTGACGATGCCGTACGCTTCCACCGCTGATCCCCGCCCAATCGAGCGCGCCGACGCTGAACGCGCGGCTGCGATTAGGTGTGTTCGGCGGGTCGGTGTCGTCGGCCTTGGCGTCATGGGGCTTAGCATCGCGCAAGCCGCGGCGGCAGCCGGACTGCAGGTGGTGCTGGTTGGCCGCGACGCGGAATCGGCAATCGCCGGTCGGCGACGCCTGACGGCGCAGATCGAACGCCAGGTGTCGCGCAACCGGTTGGCTTCGCCGGCCGCAGCCGCGTTACTCGATCATGTGCAACCGTCGAAAGACGATGCATCGCTTGAGGAATGCGACCTCGCCATCGAAGCGGTGGACGAAGATCGCGGCGTCAAGGCGCAGGTCCTGCGACGCATCGAAGCCGTGCTGCCCGGGACCGCCCCGATCGCCACCAATACATCGGGACTGACGATCAGCGGATTGGCCGGCGTGCTGAGCCGTCCGGAACGGTTCATCGGGTTGCATTTCTTCTCCCCCGCCGAGCGGATGCCGTTGGTGGAAGTGATCCCCGGTGTCCTCACCGATCCATCCACGGAGCGCGACGCGCTGGCCTTTGTCGCGAACCTCGGCAAGCGTGCCGTCGTCGTACGCGACAGCCCGGGCTTCTTTACCTCCCGCGTCTTCGCAGCCTATCTGGATGAAGCCCTTGCCATGGTGGGCGAAGGCGTCTTGCCGGCATTGATCGAACGGGCAGCGCTGGCCAGCGGGCGCGCCATCGGCCCGCTCACGGTGCTGGATGAGGTTTCCCTGCAGTTGAACCTGCAGCAAGGCCTGCAGGCCCGAGCCGATGGCCTGGACGAGCGGTTTTGTCGCCCGCTCGCGATGCCGGTGCTGTCCCTGATGACGAAGCTCGGACGAGGCGGCCGTCGCTATGGCGGCGGCTTCTACGATTGGTCGGCCGATGGCGCAAAGCAGCTTTGGGGCGAACATGCACGCGTATTCAGACCCGCTGAGAATCAGCCGCCCCTTGCGACCATTCAGCTTCGGCTGCTCTGCGCCGAAGCACTGGAAGCGTTGCGCTGCCTCGAGGAGAGCGTCATCGCCAGCGCCGACGATGCCGACGCCGCTTCGTTGCTTGGCCTGGGCTTTCCCGCGCGCTCCGGCGGCATTCTTCACTGGGTCGAGGACTTCGGCCTTGGCGCTTTCGCCTCGGCCTGTAACGGACTCGCTCGCGATCACGGACCGCGTTTCACGCCTACGGCCTGGCTAGAAGTCCTTGCGGGCAGCGGGATGACCCTGGCGGCGTGGCGCACCCAGCCCGGACCCGGGAGCATCACATGAGCGGACCACTGCACGGCTTCCGGATCATGGAGTTGGGTGCGATCGGCCCTGCCCCCTTTGCCGGCGCGCTGCTGGCCGACCTCGGCGCCGACGTCGTGCGCATCGACCGGATCCCGCACGCGGACGCGCCTCCCGATCTGCCGCCGCGCTTCGATTTCTACAATCGCAACAAGCGATCGGTCGCGCTGGACCTGAAGCAGCCCGCCGCTGTGCGCACGCTGCTGCAGCTGCTGCCGCGCGCCAATGCTTTGGTCGAAGGATTTCGTCCCGGCGTCGCCGAACGGCTGGGGCTGGGACCGCAGGCCTGCCTGGAGGCGAACCCGCGTCTGATCTATGGACGAATGACCGGATGGGGTCAGGACGGGCCGCTCGCGCAGGAGGCCGGCCACGACATCAACTACCTCGCGATGAGCGGGGCGCTCTATTGCATTGGCGGTGCCGATCGACCGCCTCCGCCGCCGCTGAATCTCGTGGCGGATCTTGGCGGCGGCGCGCTTTATCTCGCGGTCGGGATACTCTCGGCAGCTTTCGAGGTACAAAATTCGGGGCGTGGCCAGGTCGTCGACGCCGCAATGCTCGATGGCGTGACCAACCTGATGTCGGCGTTTCAGGCATTCAGCCAATTCGGCAGCTGGACCACGCAACGCTCCAGCAATGTGGTCGACGGTGGCGCGCCCTATTACGGCACCTACGAGACGCAAGACGGCAAGTTCATCGCCGTCGGTGCGATGGAACCGCAGTTCTACGAAGCCCTGCTTCGAGCGCTGGGACTGGCTGATGAATCGCTGCCCGCGCAGAACGATCGCAGCGCCTGGCCAAAAATGCGCGAACGTTTCGCCGCGATTTTTCACACCCGGACATGCGCCGAGTGGATCGAGGCGACTGCGGGCCGCGACGCTTGCCTCAGCCCGGTATTGACCATCGACGAGGCCGCGGCGCATCCGCATATGCACGCGCGCAAGGTCTATGCCGATTTCGACGGCGTCCGGCATCCCAGTCCGGCTCCGCGGTTTGACCGCACGCCCGCCACGCTGCGGCGCCCTGCCCCGGCAGCTGGCCAGCACAGCCGTGAGGTCTTGAACGAATGGGGATTGTCCGAGGCCGACATTGCGGCATTGGAAAGCTCCATGGCCATGGTGCAGTCATGACGCCGCTCCGCCGACGACATGAGTTCCACGGGACTGTGGTGCGCAAATCCGAAAGCCGGCGATCATGAGAGTTGTCCTGGTGCGCCACGGCCGGCCTGATGAAAACGATCCCGCGCAACCCAACGATCCTCCACTGAATGCGGATGGCCGGCGTCAAGCCCGCGCGGTCGCAACACTGCTCGCCCGCGAAGGCATCACCCGCATTGTCGCTAGTCCGTTGACGCGGGCGCATCAAACCGCGGAGCCGCTCGCGGAGCTTAGCGGATTGCCGATCGACATAGTGGAAGGTTGGGCGGAAGCCGATCGGCGGCAAAGCCGATATCGCTCGACCGAAACGCTGCGCGCTCAGGGAGGCGAGGAATGGCGGCGCTTTCTGGCGGATCCCATTCGCTACCTTGGCGCGGACCCTGTGAAATTTCGCGCGAGCGTGCTGGCCGCACTCGCGGACATCGCGCGCGAGGGCGATCCGAAGGCACGGATTGCCGTTTTCACCCATGGCCTTCCGATCAATGTGGTTCTTTCCCGGGCGCTTCGGCTCGACGGCATCATCCATTTTCTTCCGGGCTACGGCTCCGTCACGCGGCTGCGCGCGCGGGACGACGGAAGCATCGGCGTAGTGAGCGTCAATGAAAGCGGCCATCACGCGTGGCCCGAGGCAATGTAGTGAACTGCCGGAAGGGGCACGGATGATTTCATTTGCACTGACCGAACAGCAGGAGATCGCATGCTCGGTAGTCGCCGACTTCGCCCTTTCGGTGCTTGCGCCGGCAGCCCGCGCGGCGGACGAAGCGAACGAATTGCCGACATCGATCATGTCCCCCGTTTGGGATCTGGGATTGGTTCAGGCCGCCGCCGACAGGGATGCCGGATCGTCCGAGCAGCCAACGGTGCAGAATGCGCTGCTACTCGAAGAGCTGGCGCGAGGCGATGCTACGGCCGCTCTGGCGATCGCAGCTCCGCTCGGATTCGTAAAGGCCATAGCCGAGCAAGGCTCGGAGCGCCAGCGACACGATCTGCTGCCGCTATTCCTGCGGAACCAGCCAAATTATTCGGCCATCGGCCATGTCGATTCGGGCTGGTTCAATGGGGCTGGACGGCCGATGAAAGCCCTCAAGGCCGAAAACGGCTACCGGCTCTCGGGAGCGAAGGCGCTTGTTCCGATGGCAGCGCAGTGCAGTCATGTTCTGGTCCTGGCAACATGCGACGGCACAGACGAGGCGTTCATCGTGCCGACACACGAGGCTGGCGTCAAAATATCCGCTCCCAGGGAGACCCTCGGCCTGCGGGCTTCAGCCATGGCCGATATCGCCATGGAAAACGTGTTCGTACCCGCAACCATGCGGTTGGGCGAGAACGCCGGCGCCAACGTTCAGAGAATTATCGATTCATCCCGGGTCGCGCTGAGCGCCATTCTCACCGGCCTGTCACACGCGGTGTTCGACACTACGCTGCCTTACACGAAGGAGCGCGTGGTCCATGGCGAGGCGATCGCCAGGAAACAAAGCATTGCCTTCAAGCTGGCCGACATGCACATCGCGCTTGGCTCGATGCGATGGATGGGATTGAAGGCCGCGGCCGAACTGGACGCCGCGCCCAGCGCGCAACGCAGCGCCAGATTGGCCCAGCTGTTCGCGACCGACGCGGCGATGCGCATTGCCGACGAGGGCCTGCAGGTGTTTGGCGGACACGGCTTCACCAGGGATCTGCCGCTGGAGATGTGGTACCGCAACGCACGATCCTTGTCTGTCCTCGATGGGCTGATCGGTGCTTGACCAGGGATTGCCCCAAGAAGAGAGGCCGACATGATCAGCTTCAAGCTCACCGACCGGGATCAGGAGATCCTCAGCGAAGCACGCCGCCAAGCCAAGCTGGCAGCAAAATATGCACGCGACTTCGAAAACGACGAAGATCAGTTGTTGCCGGCGCAATATCCCGAGGCGGAGGGGCTGCCGAACGTTCATGCCATGCTGGACGCCTGCGCCGACGAGATCAGCGGACACAAGATCATCAACGCCCTGATCTATCTCGAAGCCTGGTATGGCGGCGTCCCACTGCGCGAGGTGCGGTATTCATTGGGCAATACGGTGCTCAAGATCGCTGGCACCCCGGCACAGTATGCGCGCTGGCGCGGCAAGACCCTCGCCATCGGCCTGACCGAACCGGTTGGCGGCTCGGATCCGGCCTCGACCAGAACCTCGGCTCGTTACGATCCCCACACCAACGAATGGGTCGTCAACGGCGAGAAGATCTTCATCACTTACGCGCACGGCTGCGACGCCGTTCTGCTGCTTGCGCGCATGTTTCATCCGGATCGCCCGCAGCAGCTGTCGACCTTTCTCGTCGAGAAAGGAACGCCGGGTTTTGCCGTCGGCAAGCAGATCCGTAAAATGGGAATCCGCTGGGAAGACACCGCCGCTTTGTCGTTTTCAGACTGCCGGATCCCGGCCTTTAATCATATCGACGGCGACCTGAAGAAAACGCTGCAGTCCTTCAGCGAGTCGCGACCCGTGGTCGCCGCCTACGCTCTCGGCGTGTCGCGTGCCGCGTTGGATTTCACCTGGGAGAGGTTGCGCGAGATCGGCATCGAGCCGGACTACAACGCGTCTCCGATCTGGCAACCGGCTGCAGCGGAGCGGCTGATGCGCCTGGAGGCGGAATGGGAAGCAACCTGGCTTTCGGTGGTGCGGGCAAAATGGGTCGAACAACGCGAAGGCCCGGGGAAAATCGATTCCTCGGTCGCCAAGGCGATGGGAGGGCAATTGGCGCGCAAAGTGACCCAGGCTTGTATCGAGGTCCTGGGGGCTTGCGGCCTTTCGGCGGATCACCTGCCGGAAAAATGGTTCCGCGACGCCCGCATCTTCGACATTTACGAGGGCACCGCAGAAATCCAGCGCCTGATCATCGCGCGGGATCTGCTCGGATACACGCCCAAGGAGCTGAACTAGCGCTCGCGTTGTTTTTCCAATGAGGTCGTCACCATGAATGGACATGCAATAGCAGGCAAGCTGGCGGGCAAGACCGCTATCGTCACGGGAGCAGCACGCGGCCTCGGTCGCGCCTACGCGCTGCGGCTCGCCGCGCTCGGGGCGGATGTCGCAGTCGTGGACATCCGGCTCGATGCGGCCCGGGAATACGGCGAGGCTTTGACCGAGGAGAGCGTGGCCGCGGAGATCGAGCGGCTTGGCCGGCGAAGTGTGGGGATCCAGGCGGATCTCGCGCAACACGACGAGGCCGTAGGCGCCATCCGCAAGGCGCATGAGGCGTTCGGACGCATCGACATTCTGGTCAACAACGCCGGTGGCGCTCTGACCCCTACCGAGCGCAGCCGCGCATCCGAGACGCCGGAGCAAGACACCCGCTTTCTGCTCGACATCAACTACATGAGCGCGGTTCACTGTTGCCAGGCGGCAGCCGCAATCATGAAGTCGCAGAGATCGGGCGTCATCGTCAACATCTCTTCGCAATCGGGCATTACGACCTATCAGCAAGGTTTGCTCGCCGCCTACTCCGCCGCCAAGGCGGCGCTCACCCATTACACGCGGTATCTCGCCGCCGAACTCGGGCCTTTCGGAATCCGGGCCAATTGTCTCGCACCGGGGATCATGATGACCTCGCGTGTCGCAGCCCAGGCCGCCTTGCGACACATCGGTACCAACGAAGAGGCCGACCGCATTCCGTTGCGACGCCTCGGACAAGTCGAGGACTGCGCCGGCGTGCTCGAATTCCTGACCACCGATCTGTCGCAATACGTCACCGGGCAAGTGATTTCGGTCTGCGGCGGCGCGGTGCTGACCCCGAACTGAGATCGGGCAACCTCCGGTTCATACGCAACAGATTGCAGGAGGCATAGCGACCGATGAACCTCGATCACGTGATGAGCCGCATTTTTGCACCCGTCGAGCAAAGCTACGACTGGCGCGACGCCGCTCTCTATGCCCTGAGCCTCGGCATGGGCGACAACCCGCTGGACGAAGACGAACTGCTCTACGTCTTCGAGGGGCGCCTGCAGCAGCCGGTTCCGAGCCTTTGCGTCACCCTGGGCTGGCCGCCTTTCTGGCACGCCGACCCGGCCACCGGAATCGCGTGGACGCAGATTGTGCACGGCGAGCAGCGCTTCACCTTGCATCGACCGCTGTCGCTGCAAGGCTCGATTCGAGCCGAACACCTCATACGATACGTGCAAGACAAGGGGCCGGGCCGTGGGGCGCTGATCGGCTTCGACACCGAGATCATCGACGCGCAAACAAGGGAGCACCTCGCCAGTCTGCATTCAGTACAATTCCTGCGCGGCGATGGCGGCGGTGGTGGCTTTGGTTCCCCGTCAGAGCCGCTACCTCCGCTTCATCCAGAAGGGCCGCCGACCGCGAGCTTCGATTACAGCACGGCAAGGCAAGCCGCATTGTTCTACCGGCTCGCGAGCCGCGACTATATGCCCATTCACGCCGACCCTGTCGTCGCGCGAAGTGCGGGCTTCGAGCGACCGATCTCGCATGGTCTCAACACGATGGGACTGGCCTGCCGCGCTATTTTGAAACACTGCGCGCCGCGACGGCCGGAACGGCTTACGTCGATGTCGGCGCGCTTCGTCCGACCGGCGTTCCCCGGCGATACGATCCGCGTTGAATTGTTCGCCGATGGCCCAACTGTTCGCTTTCGTACGAGGGCGCTCGAACGTGACGAACTCGTACTCGATCGTGGCGAGTGTCGACTGGCCGAACTGTGATCGCGACTGTCGAGCTTGACCAACTGGATCTTGAGCATTGACCAAGGGCGCCGTCCTTGAATCTGTGACCATCAGACTACTATGGGCAGCAGCTCGAAGATCGCAGCCATCGATCTTCCAACATTTTGATGGACCGAGCGTATGTGCGTGTTGCATGGAGTTGACGGTACGCTGCGCTAATCCTCCATTAAGGTTCTAGTCGTCCGTGAAATATCCCGAAGTGGTTGACCGGCAATAGAAATCGCCGGAATTGCAGCAAATGGATTTGCCGGAAATTGGGGCTCCGGCGCCAATTTTCTTGCAAATTCATGTTGGGGATTC